>CAZRBD010000223.1:980-5167 GCA_964598265.1 uncultured archaeon | reverse complement strand
ATATTGGTGCAACTGGAGATACAATAATTCTACCTCGAGGTAAGTACGTATCTTCATATTTCGATTTTATAGATGAGAAAGAACCAACTTTTTCAAGAAAATTAGAATATTCAGTTGACTATAAAACAGAAGGACATTCTATTGTTTCTTCTAATTATGATGAAAATAATTTCAATATAGCAAGTGTCCTTATCAAGAAAAAAGTAGCGGAAGGAGAAATAAAATCATTTGAAGAAACTACAATAAATTCTAGAATTATTATAAGTAATCAAGGTACTCTTCCAATTAAAGGAATTCGAATTACAGAAAGAATTCCTGAAGATTTTTTAGCCCCAAGAGATATTTCCAAGTACAATTTGTATAGATCATCTGGTACATTAGATTTAGAAGATATCGAATTAAAAATGAATCCTGATGATGATGATCCCTCACATGATCATCTAATAGAAATATCTATAAATTTAAGAAGCAATAACTTAAAAACTGTTATTGAACAAGAGGATTTCTTGGAAATAAAATACCCTCTTAAAGCTATAACGCCTGATTATAAAAAAGCTTACAACTTACCATTGAAAGTCTATTCATATTATCCAAAATATCAAAATTCTAATCAGAATGAATATTTCATTATCATGGATGATTTATCAAAGATGGATCAATCTGCTATAAAAATATCCCATAGACGTCGTAAATTAATGATCGGGAAAGAAATTTTTCCTGGGAGAAATAATAATGAGTTTGCTATATATATTGTGGCAAAAAATGGCTCAAATATAAAGCTTAATGATGTGAGTGTTACAGACACATTTCCAGATTCTTTTGAACTCATTTCTTCTAACCTAGATCACAAACTTGTTAAATCTAAGAAGAATGGAGACCATAAAATTTCTTTCACAATCGACACAATTTTACCGTATCAGGAAAGAGAAATTATGTATTATCTAAAAAACATAGCTAGTAAGGGAGTTAAACATTCAGAATTAGAATCGTTTTTCGTAGGATAATAAAACAAATATAAATAGGTGCAAAAAAAATGAACTTACAATTTTATGAAACGATGGATGATAAATCAAAAGAATATTTAGTATATTTAGTTGAGCAAATTCAACCCCAATTAACGGAAAGTGAACTAAAGATATGTCTTGAAGATATTGAATCTAAACCATTAAAGAAAACCAAAGGATCCAAATCAAAAACATCAAAAGGATATATTACGATTGGGGATGATGTTGGAAAGATCGCAGATTTGTCAAAATTGAATATTGAACAATTAAAGATATTATTTCAAATATTTATTAGTAAAGAAAAGAATGACAAATTAGCGATAAAATGGCGTTTTTATCAATATCTAAAATATATGTTAGATTTAAAAATAAAATTAATCCAAATTAATCAAGATCCTAGACCTGATCGATACATTGATTTTATAATTCATACAGAGGATAACCAAGTGTTTTTAGCTTTATGCAATGACATTTTGGATTTAAATATTTATAATAAAGCTTGTAAAGAAGTTATTGATTATGCAAAAAAGGAAAATTTACTTCCAGATAAGATAATTTTTACAACCAGTAAATCGTTTCGCAATCTTCCACTAGATATACCAATAAAGATTGTTAGTAAAGAAATAATGCCAGAATTATGGGTTGAATGGATTGAGGAGAACCGGCGTTTTAAGAAGGAAGACCTAATACTTGTTAATAACTCAGAATTAAAACTTGCGGGTTTTAATTTTAATAGCACAGAGGATTTGCTCAATTATGTTTATAAATATACAGAAGGAGGCCAAATTTCAATCTATAGACAAGTGGAATTTTTTACAGAAGTAAGTGATGATGATCCAGAAGTGGAAATGATTTGGAAAGGAATTATGCTTAAACAATAAGATTTAATGAAAAGAAAAAAAAGGTAATACATATGTTAGAAAGTGAGTTTGAAGAAGAAGATTATGACACTAGTATAAACGTCGTGATATTAAAAGTCCGGAATGAAAAATATCTTATAGAAGTTGAATATGTAAAAGAAATTTACGTTCCAGGAGAAAATATCGTACCCGTGCCATTAACAGACAAATCTATAGTAGGCGTTATTTCTATAAGAGGAATTGTATATTCTATTATCTCTCTAAGATATAATATTTATGCTGATAATTCTGATTATGGTTTATGTGATTCGTCACGTATACTCTTATTAGAGTACAAAAATTATAAAATTGCTATACTAGTAGACGAGGTTATTGGCGTGAAAGATATTCCTTCATCTGTATTTAAAAAACAGGGAACTATTGTAAAAACGAGTATAGACTTTAGGTTAATAAAATTAACTGGCGTATTTGAAGATGAATCATTAATCATCTTAGACTTAGATGCATTAGTTCAGCCATATATTAAATCTGAAAGTGCTAAATTTGAGAAAAAATTAGATTCTAAACCTAAAACTCTTGAGAAACCAAAAGTTCAGCCAAAGGTTGTTCCAAAATCAGATGTAGAAACTACTTTAATAATTCCTCAAGAAATAAAACCACAAAAAAGTAAAGTAGAAAAATCAACAGCTAAAAAGAAAGGGAGAGCAAAAAAACCTGAGGTAAAAAAAGTACTATTAACAGATGATCAACAAGATACTCTCAAAGAACTTGGAAATATTGGCACTGGAAATGCTGTTACTGCTTTATCTCGCCTAATTAAAAAGAAAATAGATGTAACGCTAACAGATGTTGGCATTATATCATTAGAAGATTTACCAGGGCAATTTGGGGGACCTACCGAAAAAGTTTGCGGTATCTTTTGTCATATTGAAAAACCATCTCAAGCAACGATTTTAAATATCTTTGAAATGAAACCCTTGATGAGTTTAATTGCAGATTTAGCCGGTGACAAATCAAAAATAGATCCAGCTAAGGTAAAAACAAAGAAAGACCTTGATGATTTTGCTATCTCTACTATAACAGAAATGGGTAATATAATGGCAGGCCATTATGCATCAGCATTAGCAGATTTACTCGAAACAAAATTAATGATTGATGTTCCTGAGTTTACAATGAGCGAAGCTGGTGAGATAGGAGAATTTCTCCAACATGAACTAAAGGCAGTTGCGGAATTTTTTATAATGATAAAAACTTCCATTAAAATATCTGATTTGAAATTAAAAGGTATGTTTTTCTTTATTCCAGATATTAGCACTCTAAGCAAATTTTTCGAGAGATTAGGAATTGAACAAAAAATAAAACAATTAGAAAAATCGGCAACAAAACCCGCAGCTAAGACTAAGAAGTCAACGGCAAAACCCGCAGCTAAGACTAAGAAGCCAGCAGCAAAACCCGCAGCTAAGACTAAGAAGCCAGCAGCAAAACCTTCACCAAAACCGGATATACTACCAAAACCCGTAGAGAAACCTAAGAAAGCTACAAAAATTACAGATATTTCTCAAATAAAACTGAGTGAAATTCAGAGAGACGCTCTACAGGAAGTGGGAAATATTGGTGCAGGAAATGCTGCAAACGCATTAGCTCAAATGATTAACAAAAGAGTAGACATAAATATTCCCTCAGTTGAAATGGTGGAACTAGATGAGTTTGCAAAATCTATCAGTAAGAAGAATGAAAAGTTGTTAGTCGCATGGAGTAATGTCTTAGGAAAGACAAGAGCTACTGTTCTTTCATTATTTACCCTCAAAGATGCTATAGATATAACATCAATAATAGTTGACGATGAGGAGAAGAAGCATATAGATTTAAGAAAAAAAATAAATACTGCTGCTGATTTTCCAGACCTTTATAGAAGTGCGCTTTCAGAATTGGGCCATATACTTGGAAGCCATTATGTAAGTGCTATAGGCGACTTACTGGGCTTACGTTTAATGACGGAACCTCCAGATATGAGTGTAGATACTGGAGAACAATTATTTACAATATTAAAAGAAGAAATTGGATTAATAAAAAAATTGTCGCTAGTGATTACTACAAGCGTGATTGTCACGGATTTCAAAATAACAGGAACCTTCTTATTTATTCCCAATCTAGAAACCCTTGAAGATCTATTGGATGCTTTGTTAAGATTTTATTTATAATTTATATAATTTCAATAATCCTAAAATTCTATTTTTTTTTATTTTTATAAAATAATTTTACCAAATTATAAGCAAAATTCAGGACAATAAAACAAACAGAAGACCAAAATTTAATGATCCCC
>CAZRBD010000223.1:0-970 GCA_964598265.1 uncultured archaeon | reverse complement strand
CATTATCTATACTTTATTTATGAAGTTGAAGGAGAAACAATTAAATTAAGACCTGACAAAATATTTGATCCAAAGGGGGTATATTTAATCATAGATAAAGATCTGAAACTAATTTGGATATGGGCTGGGAGTTATTCACGTCTTTTTCACCGTTACATGGCAGCCAATTGGGCCGGGAAGCTTAAAACAAAAAAAAACTTTTTCAATTTTAAATATGAAGTTATCAAACAAGGAATTGAACCTTCTGCTTTTCATGTAATTTTTAATGAAATTAAGGAAAATAACACTCAATTAAACTACCCTGGGGAATCTAGAAAATTTGTTGTAATAAGTGATTACACAGCAGTGAAACCAGAATTAAAAATCTCTGGATCTACGGAAAGAAAACCTTATGAGGTTGAAATTTCCCATTCTGTAAAGAATAGAATTAGAAAAATATTATCAGAAATAAAAGAAATGCAGGATCACCTTAAATATTCTATCGAGCACATTCAACAACGATATGAAGAAATAGAAAAATTATTGGAAAAGTAATTAATTATTAGCAAAATTAATGTACTACTCTTATTTTACTTAATTTTTTTTAAAAGTGATTCCAAACAAAAATGAGTTATGAATTTTGCTTTTCTAAAAGTATATTAAAATTAGATTTACTAAAAGTATGTTAAAGTAAATTATTAGTAATTGTTATTGTACTTAATTAAAATGTCTATCAGAGTTCTTATAGCTGAGGATTCTTCATTTCAAAGGAAATTAATAAAAGAAATGCTTTTAACAAATGAAGAAATTTCTATAGTTGATTTAGCAAGAAATGGAAGAGAGGCTATTGAAAAGATTGCAGAATTAAATCCAGATGTATTAATTTTAGATTTAGTAATGCCTGAAGTTGATGGGTTGACTGTTTTTAAATTTCTCTCTGAGCATTATCCAATACCAACTATAATATTTCTAGACCGAAATAGATCGACGG
>CAZRBD010000222.1:0-5201 GCA_964598265.1 uncultured archaeon | reverse complement strand
TCTCTAATCGCAATATTTTTCTCAAGCATGGTGTACGGGATTGTAGGCTTCGGAGATGCATTAATCTTAATTCCTATAATCACGCCTTTAATCGGGATTAGAAATGCGGTTATATTAGTAAACCTATGGGGTACATTTCCAGCGTTACTCAATTTTATAAAATATCGTAAATATTTAGATAGAGGTTATTTTCTACGTTTTCTATTACTGGGTATTCCTGCTACGATTCTAGGAACTTTCCTTATTATAAATCTTCAATTAGAATGGATAGAATTAATCTTTGGGATTTTTGTTTTGTGTTATTCCACTATAAAACTCAATCAATATAGAAAGAACTCAACTAGTGTTCAAATAGAAAAAGAATTAAATTCTTCTTCACCACTTATTATATTTGGCGGATTTTCTTATGGTTTATTAGCAGGTTTAATTAGTGCTGCTGGACCCATTAATGTACTATGCTTAGAAAAAACCGGGCATTATCGAGAGAGCTTTATTGAAAACTTTGCGGCAGTTGGAACAATGCTCTCCATTTCAAGAGTCCCACTTTATTTTATTGAAGGCATATTCCCAACAGAGTTATTCTTAGTATTTGTTTTAGCGTTTCCGGTTATTTTTGTTGGGACTAAGTTGGGTCATCGGTTTACACCTAAAATACCTGTGAAGAAATTTCAGATCATCATATTTTGTTTTCTTTTAACAATTAGTATTAAATCAATTTTCACAGCAAGCATAAGTTTGATTATTTAGTAATTATAACTAGAAAAATATCAATGAAAATAATAAACTTAGACAAAATTCTCTTTAACATACTTTTGAACTCTTTTAATCTCATCTAAATGAGTTTCAACTTTTCCAAAAATATAGAATCTGACGTTTGGACCAGTTCCACTCGGTCGAAAATAAAGTGTCGAATTTTCACTTTTTAATTGATATATATCAATTAATTGATTATTATCTGAAAAAACTTGAACATTATAGTCTTTCTCTGCTATCCTAATAGTTTTTCCATCGTTCTTCTCAAAATTTTTCATTATTTTTATTTTTACTTCATCCACCGCAGGAATCGTACGGTTTATTCCTTTTAATGTCCAATCAATTGCCTCAGAAATGATATATCCCCTACATATTAGTTCTGTTATTAAAACTAAAGCAGGAACAGGATATTTATCTGCTATAAGAGCAAAATCTGTAGTAAAATCATATTTCCCTGTTTCGTTGTTTTTTGAAATGTCCAGGACATTTAAAGTATGCCCACCACTCTCTTCCCAATAAACCATCAGATAAGATGCCTTCTTGATATTTTGCTTTTCCATAAGTTTGATAAGATGCTTTCTAAGAGGGGTTGGGTCATTAATCTTGTTTAAAACTCTATTTTCATCCTCAAAATATAGAATCGCTGTATCTATTTTTGATTGATCCACTTCAATTCCAAGAAGGAAATACATAATAATGCCTAAATGTTTGTATCCAACTCCTGTTAAAATATTTAAGTAACTGGAATTATCTCCGCGTAAATCACTGGGAATAGTCCTTACATTTATAACTTTTTTGTCGAATTCCTTTGCTAAAATGTTATGCAATGCTGCATAGATTTCATTTGGAATATAGGTGTAAAATTCTCCATTTTGTCTGACATATAAAGCAATTCTATCTCTATCAGCATCAAGTAATAATGCTAAATTTGAATTTACCTGATTCATGATTTTTTGTAGTTTTTCCTCTTTAACTACTTTTATTGGATTTGGGGGATTGATTTCTTCGTCAATTACGGTTACATTTGCACCATATTCTTTGAAAAGATTAACGATACCTCTTGCTTTTCCTAAATAAGGCCAGATTACGATATTTTTTCCTTTAATATTTTCAATTTCTAAAATTCTTGAAAGCAATTGTTTTGTATACTCATTGTTTCTTTTTTCAGCATCAGTCATAATTGGTTCAAAGGGTTTTAATGAAATTTCCTCGAATTCTAAGGCTCGTCTAGAGATATCCTTGAAAATATCACCAGAAAGGGGTATTGGATAATTAATGTAAACCTTAAGCCCATTCCATGATAAATCATTATGACTCGCGGTTAAAACAATAACAATATTGATATCATCATATAATGCTACCGATGCCGCGCCATAAGGAGAAGATAATCTGGATTTTCCCTTATCATCCATTTGATAGTAAACTTCATATCCATCATAAGCAAAAATTTGTGAACTATATTCTAATAGGATTTCCTTAGTTGGCCTGTTATCTGAAACAATTAAAATTTTTAAGTTTTGAGCTTTATTCATTTCTTTAAATTTTTCACTAATAGCTCTAAAAACTCTCAGAAATAATGATAATTTTCTAAAAGTTAACACATATTTCGGTTCTTGATCTTCTCTTTTAATATCCAATAATTGAATTCTTAGTCCAGAAGTAGGAGCAACTATTGGATTTATGATTTTATTTTCTTCTTCTGTCAATTCCGGTAATTTTATAACTTTAATATTATCTTCCAATTGATTAAATATCAAATCTTCTAATTCAAAATTAAACAGTCTTTTCACCAAATTTTAGTTCTAAATTAACCCAATATATTAAGAAATTTCTTTTATTGCCTCATTTAATATTCCCAAGATTTTTTCCCGATACATAGGCTCGATTGCAACCATCCCATAAGTTTTAATAAGTCGCTTTTCACTCGATAAAATTTTTTCACAAAATTCTGGAGTTAATCTATTTTTTAAATCTTGTTTATTTGCAATACCAATTATTAGTTTGTCATGGAAGAATTTATCTAAAATATCATGGATAATTTCTTTAGAATTATTAATATTCTCAAAAGTTGAATCTGTCACTAGCATGGTAATATCTGTCCCCTCTAAAAGGCTTTTCCATAAGGTATGGAAACGAGCTTGACCAGCAAAATCCCATAGTGTTATAGACCTCTTAAATTCATCACCTTCATAAGAAGCAATGTCCGCTGTAATTGTTGGAATATATTCGAGATCTACGTCTTTACCACATATTAATTTCGTAAGTGTAGTCTTTCCAACACCTCCAAGACCTATTATCGAAATTTTAATTGCTCCTAAAATAAGATTATCTAATTCTTTTTCAAACTCAACAAAAATACTCCGATTTCCTGCCCAAAGACCACTTTCAATCAATTTTCCATATTTTTCAATAAATTTAGTCCTGACACTCAAGATTTTTTGGTTAACAGCAGCAGGATCATCTTCTAAATCTGAGCATACAACGATTATAATCGTATCAATAATTGTATAATAATACTTAAAGTCTTCTGTCGCAGTACTCTTGATATCACTTTGGCTGATTTCTTTCATAAAACCAGAAAAAGCGCTTAAAAAGCCGGCTAAAAGATCCCGATCTACGATTATTTCGCCGTAATTTCTAAATAGCAATGATTTGCCATCTTTAGTTAAGATATTAACGTATTGAATCAACGGTGGTTAAAGATATGATTATATGATCTTAGTAATATTCTAAGGTTTATATTTTTAGAGGATTTCTTTTGGTATTGAAATAATATGAACGTAATTAAACTAGGCAAAAGAAAAACTTTAGAGTTTAAACATAAATTGAAATTCTATGATTGTAATAGAGTTATACTTATTAGATTTCTGAATTTTATTGATGAGGTTTACTTTAGCTGACCAGTATTTAATTAAGAAATCTGATTCGGTTGTAAGTGATTCCAAACTGGAAATGTTAAAGTGATAATTGGAGAAGTATGCCTCCCCTATACGAAATCCTTTTTTTCTGAGGAGTGAGAGAATTAACCTTTCTTGATTGCTCGGTCTTCCCGTTAAAAGTAAGAAATTTGTGTGGTGGGCGAATTTATAGGGATCAAATAATTTTACCTGACTGGTTAGTTGAGAAAAAAAATCTTTCGCAGGTAAAATGTGGTCCACCTTAATGTTCATCGAATAGGTATTTGTTGGATTGTAAAATTCGTAAAAGTAAAACTCTTTCATACCTAATTTATCTCTGAGAAAATGGATGTAGTATCCTTTTTTCACTTTGTCTTCAATTCGTTGGATAAATTCATCCTCAGTGAGTAACTTTAGCTCGATCCCTCTGGATATATCCTCATGTAATTTGGCGTACATCTATTTTTCTAAATGGTTTTTGGGGAGCTTTTCCATGTAGGGAAGCATAGCACCGGTTATATGGTCGAAAGGATTGCCTTCAGGAGCTAATCTTTGATTAAACTTTCTCATTTTCTCGGTCGTGGGATTCTTTATTAGAAATTCTTCAATTAAGGCATATTTCTCAAAATAATCCCAGTTAAATTTGTTTGGGGAATGTTTGTAGGATTCCTGTGGCATTTAATCTCATGTCTTTCCCGATCAAAAACTTTTACTTTGCAAAATCGGCATGGAGAATTAACATCTTTTTTTTCGAGAAATCTACCTGTGATTGTCTTTTTCCTTTAATTTTGTTTGCTTTTCATTTTTTGTCTTCAGTCTAGGTTAATGTGTTGATTTAATTTATGAGGGGTCTAATTTATATCATTGGGCAGTTTAAATTTGTTAGATTAATGAATTGTTGACTCTCTTAATTTTATCATAATAATAGCAGTCAGATTCTACGATATCAGGACTTCTAAAAATAAGTGAGATATTCTATTGTCAAATCCGAAAATCAAGCAATCTATATTAGATATGTTGGAAAATCACCATCCTAAAGACTTTTCGATAAAGGAGATAGCCGAAGAACTACACTTTAATAGAGGTACTGTTAGCACTTATCTGAAAGTATTAGTAGCCGAAAAAAGAATATCTATCACGCGTACATATGGTAGAATGAATTTATATTCCATTTTAAAAAAGAATAATGTGTAAATATATAAAGGATCGGAAAAATTTCGAAAGCGTTTGCTAATGAAATATTACTTTTTTAATTCCCGTTTTATGTTTTTTAATTTCTACTCATATTTAAGTCGTATTCATCTCGTATTAACTCATAGTCAATGATCTTTTCTCAAATCCATTCCTTTTTCTTTGAATTATCAATATATATTTTTTAAGATAAAATTTAAATGTAATCCAATCATTAACTTTAAACTCAAGTTTCGACATTGAATTAGTTTAATTATATTTACTATTAAATAAAAAAATAAAAATTAAATATGTACATGTTTACAGAGAATAAAATTATCCTAAATAACCCATAAAAAAGAATGTTTGAGTTTTATTTGG
>CAZRBD010000221.1:0-5358 GCA_964598265.1 uncultured archaeon | reverse complement strand
GATATTTTTAAAATTCAATATAATAATAGAATAAATACCATATATTTTTTTTTCACTAATTAAAAATGAACCAGTAATTCTAAAAGAAATCACGCATTAAAATTGTGATGAAAGTGTCATAATAAAAGGCTTTAAATATTAAAATTAGCTTCTAAAATTTGATATGGCTGAATTGCGATTTTTCTTTGCTTATGAACTGGAAGATACAGGGGAGCGGAGAGAATTATTTTTCTCAGAGAAGGATTTAGCGCAGTACCTTGGTCCAGAGCAAGTTTTAGTGTTAGTCAGAGAAGATTTAAGAAGAATATTCATCTGGAAAGGTGCTATATCTCCCGTAAAAAAGAGATTCCTAGGTTCTAAAGTAGCACGGGAGTTACAACAAAAATTAATGAAAGATGTTCGTTATCATCGATGTAAAATTGTATCTGTTGACCAAGGAGATGAAGTTCAAGAATTTCTAGATGCATTTAATCTTGAATCAATGGAAGTTAAAGAAAGATTAAATGATATGAGATATATTCGCAACAGTGAGAAGGAAGAGATTATAGAAGAACCCGAATATCCAGAGGAAAAAGAATTTATAATTAATGATTATCTCAAGTTAAAATTAATTAAGGGGGAAACGGTAATCTTTATTGATAAGAAGCCCTTCCGTCAATGTAAGTATCTCCTCCTGAACCTTACTCAAAAGGATTTTACCAAATTTGATCATATTGATTCAATTGACGAAGCCTTTGAGATTTATAATAAGGGAGATAAGAACCATGAAAGAAAGCACGATCTAATTGATCCTGAGTCCGAATTTATTGGTCATTGCTCTAACCTCCAAGCGTGGTATGAATATGACTATGATCTCAGAATTTTGCATAGTAGCTTGTCTATCCCCTTACTCAAAAAAATGGCATTCTTAGGCGATACAAAAGCCATAATTCGATTGAAAGAAAGTATCGCGTCCAGGATAGCATCAAGAAATTATAATACTATTATTTTTTATCTAAATGAGAAATACCTTAAACTCTTTTCAAATGAGGAATTGGAGGTGATTTTTGATGAATGGCTGGATAGAAACTTGAATTTCTCCGTCATGGAGAAAAGAAGGTTATGGTATCCTCTCCTTAAAGAATTGATTGAAAGAGGAATTACCAGAGCCCAAAAAATCATCAAGAAAGAGATTATTATATATCTTGAAGAAGACAATTTTGAAGCCTATCGTTATCTATTGAATCAGAATTTTTTCAAGCTTCTCAACTTGGAAGACCTTGAGGAACTTTATGATCTCATCCCAAAAAAAGACTTGGTTGCATTACGACATGTTGAATCTCTAATTCTCAAAGCGACACTTAGAGAGAGAAGAAATTTAAAACTAGAAGACTGAAGGAAGGGTAAGAATGATATAAAAATTTGGCTATTTAATTGCCGTTAGCAAAAGATCCAACTTCTACGTAATGTATTTCACCTAGACGTTTTTGAATTATAAAATTTGTATTTTCTTAAACTATTATTTATGGATTAGTAAATAATTATAGAACAAATTCAGTGATCTAGTGAATGAACAGCTTTCATAACAAACTTAAAACCGTGGTGTCTCCCAATAGTAAGAAAAGGTGCATTATCATGAATTTTTAGATATTTTGGATCATTTGAGAAGAAAATTAACCTAGGATGGCTACACTCATATATTGAGGTACATACATGTATTTAGTTCGAATAAAATAAGTTTGTTTAGAAAAAATTATATATCTATAATGCTATAGATTATATATGAATACCACAATACAGGTCAATAAAATTACCTTAGAAAAACTCAAAAAACTGAAAGAATTTATGAATTTTTCATCCTATGATGAATTAATCAATGAATTGATTAGGAAAGCACAAGATTTACCAGATTCGATGTTTGGGGTTGATAAAGGCAGAATAAAGAAATTTTCAAGAGGAGATCGCCTTGAACTCAGGGAATACTGAATATTTATTGGATACATATGCCTGGATCGAATATTTTATAGGTAGTAAAGAAGGTGAATTAGTTAATAATTTAATAGATCATCAAATTATCCATACCGCAATTATTTCAATTGCAGAACTGTCCGATAAATATCACCGAGAAGATTTGGTAGATGAATGGGAAAAAAGATACCAATTTATCGTTTTAAAATCAAACATCCTACCTTGCTCGTTAAAAATCGCGAAAAAATCGGGATTCAGAAAACTTGAATTACGAAAAAATAATAAATCAATTGGACTTGTAAATGCTATAATTGTCGAGACTGCATCTCAACATGGTTTAATGATAGTAACTGGAGACTTACACTTCGAAAAAATCAATAATGTATACTTCTTGAAAGACTGATGGACTAGAATTACCTTAACTTTTCAGCCAATACTGTAATCATTTATTATCTACTTGTACATAACTTCCACTAAATGGGCACTGCAGCTAATACACGGATCATAAGCTCAAGTGACTTGCATATATTAATTCCGAATTTGAGTAAATATTTATAGAAGTTAATTGAGAAAGTTAAAAAACTTTTTAGAAGGCATGATAGTTTCTTTTTTGTGATGCTTAAGCAAAAACTTTAATATAATCTTTTAAATTCAATGTTAGAAGGGTTATCCTATTGCGAAGCTACTTAATGCATAAATATAATTCAAATTTTGAGGTACTCTTATTCCATAATACATTTTACGATTTGGTTGATTGCCTCCCTGGTCAAGTTTTATTGCGTTAGGTAAATTCTTCGATAAAACTCCTAATTTAGAAGTAATCAAATGGTCCGCCCCAAGTAAAATACTTTTTTTAATAATATCTATTGCGGTTTCTGCCCCTTGAGCGATTACTGGTCCGATTTTACCATTATGATAAAACCCAAAACCTTTATCCTCAAGTACTATTAGTTTGGCGCCTAACTCCAGTTGAATTCTAAAATATTTTGTTCTATCTATGCCGACACTAATTTTATCCAAGTCTATAACCCAATTAGGTAGGTGTTCGACAATTGTAATTTTATCATCTTGTATTTTGATTTTTGTTTTGTTGGATATAATCTGATATTTTCTTACATAATGTTCTCCTTGAAAGCCAAATTTTCTATAGAGATGTTCTCCTAATTCAGAAGCGTATAGCCCTATTGATTCATAATTTAAACTAGTTGCTAGCTCCATTATTGCCCTAAATATTGCTTTTCCTATTCCTTTACCACGATATTCCTGTAACACGCTCATGTTACCAACAGTAGCTATAGGATCAACAAAAAATAAACCAACTACTCCTATAAGTTTACCACTTTCTTCAGCTGTGATAAATTTCGCCATGTTACTTTTAAGTGATTTCTCCCAGAACTTTTTAATATTTTCAGCACTCTCGAATCTATATCCAAAAGATTGTAAAAATACTTTAACTGCTTCTACCAATTCTTCTGGTTTTAATTCTCTAATAATATAATCGCTCATAATTATCAAAAATAAGTCATTATAAAATATCAAAAATTCGATTTTTTAGTGCTAATTCGCTATGAATATGGCATTTCTAAACTATTTTCTGTGGCATACTCCCTCGCTTAAAATTTAACCCAATACAATATCATGAATCATAAATTGAATTCCGAGCTAATTGTTTTTGATGGGACAATATCTTCTGTCTCACTTGATATGAATTCATTTAATGAATCTCTGCTTTCATCCATACCATGAAACTGAAAATATTAGTTTAAAATTCAATAAATAATTATTATTAAAATAAGAAAACCTTGTTAAACTTTATTATACTAATATAGTTTGGATTTCGAAATATGTAATCAATAGTAAATTATTTTATACATCCTAGATATATACAATTTGATGGGTTCTAATCATGCTAAAAGCCATTTCTCGAAGAATCAATTAAAAATTCTTAAATTACTATATAAGAAGGATTATTTACAAAAAGAATTGCAAGAAGCATTAAACACTACTGGGTCAAATTTACATTACCATTTATCTCGTTTGGAAGAATTAAAATTAATACAAAAGGAGACACTCTATAAAATCGGCAGTGCCAAAATTAATAAAATTTCATTAAATCAGTCTTCTCGGGAGTATATTCAAAGACAATTAGGATTTAGAAAAAGATCTCCACAACCAACCAGTAACTCTAAAATTCTAAAGAAAGATAATAAACATCCCACTAGAAGACTAGAAAAACCAAAAATCAATCACTTAAAGATATATCTTATTATATTTATAATATCTCTTTCAGGAATTATAGTCTCGAGTTCCTTTTTATACCAGAATTCTCTTGTAAGTAGGAATTCTAATCCCGAAATTGTAGAGTTAACTGTAAACGCTGACATTTTTACTCAACATACAAAAACCTCAAACATCAGTGTATATGACGGTACTGGGGGCACCCCTTTCCTACGCATAGGGGTATATGCTTTTACATACGATATGGGAGGGTATTCATCCGAAATCTACGTGCGTTTTAACTTATCGAAAATCGAACGACTAAGTTCTATGATATTACAATTCACATATTGGGAAGGTTACCCTGTGGAAACAGACATGAACTACTATGTCAACGCGAGTCTGGTCAATAATGATTGGGTTGAGGAAGATACCGTTTGGACGGAGAAACCAGAACATTTGGGCATATCTACCCTAGTTTCTCTACAAAATCCGGACTTTGAAACTGAAATATACTTAGATTTAACGCATCTGATAGAGGGAATAACTAATCCCTTAGTTTCGATTCATTTAATCCCTGATGATTTATTTAGAATCCGCTTTCCATCGCCATTTTATTCAAAAGAATCTTATGGAGTGACCCCAAAATTGATACTTGAATACTCAACAACACTCCCACCAAACATGGTAAACATTGAAAATATAATTTTGATAAGTTTATTAGTTGTGTTTGGAATAATGGCTCTTTTTGCTCTATATCAAATTTGTAAAACGAGAATTTGGAAAATTCTTATTAAGAAAACAAAAAGAGGAAATTTTTCACAATAACTTATTTTTGAATCGCCGTTAATGAAAAACGTTTTATAAAGCTTCAGATACTACTTTTTTAACAAATTATAATTCTTAGGACTTGATTTAATAAAAATTATTTTTATTTTATCTAAAATATAAAAAAAAAAACGTAGGTCGTGCCCAATTTGAATCCAGGGTGAGGCAGGATAAGAATACATTCAAAAATATATTAATGGATACTCATTGGCGGAGAAATATAAAATCACTATCTTAATTCCGAAGTAGAAGCCAATCTGCAATGATTTTAGGCTCTATAACACAGGTTGGGAGATTAAGAGAGAACTAATGATTATATAATTAATCCAAAGGAAAGATTTTATTTTTAACTTCTTTTATATCTTT
>CAZRBD010000220.1:0-5401 GCA_964598265.1 uncultured archaeon | reverse complement strand
ATTACTTGCTGAAGGGCCTAATCGAACCATTTGAAGGAGTGTTGAGAATTCTCCTGTTTTCTCCTGAATAAGAGGGTTAGTAAAGTTTCCCTCAAAAAACAAATGACTCCATGGAAACCTCTTATTAGCTTTTATATATGAGCGAATAGCCACGTCTCTGGAGTTTTTTTTGTCCCAATATCCTATTGGAGTAATGGCAGGTACAATTTCCTCTGATGTGCAGTTAATTTTAGCGGAAAAAAGACTTCTATTGAAGAATCCCCCCAACCAGCAAGTTCCTAATCCTTTTTCTGTTGCCATTAAGATAATTGTTTCAAGTATATATCCAAAATGTTCTCTATTATATTTCGATTTTTCTACTGCCCCAACAATAAAATTTTGCGCTCCTTTTATAAACCCATAAGTTCCTAAATTTTTTCTTTCTCTTGGGTCAAATTCTGGTACCGCTATGAGCTCAAATCGTATTTTTCCAACAAATTTGCTAAAGGGACTTTCAAAATCATGATTTTTTAATAAATTTAATATCCAATCTCTTGTTTCTTCCTCAAATTTTTGCTTTAAAAATGTTCTCCGTGAAGTACGTTCACGAATCACATCTGTTACTGGTCTGGAAAAATTCATTATATGATCCTAAAAACCTTTTAATAGATAATTATTTTATTATTTAGATGGTTTTCGATTTAGAGTATAATAACGAATATCCTTATTTTTTATTATAACTTAATCCCTTCTTGACAAGAATAAGAACCATATCAATACAGGCATTTTTATCTTTTTTGAATTTAATTCATTTCACTACTTTAGATTTTCTTATATTTGCTTAAAGATAAATTTAAAAAAAGGGAAGTTCTTGTTATTTATGGAATATTTTTCCTTTATAAAAATAAAATCTAAGCGTAAATTGTAAAAATCAGAACCACAGAAAATTAAAATTGAATCCGCTAATATTTGTTGTAGATGATAATCTGGTTTTTCTGAATAATATAAGCCATATTTTGGAAGTTAGTGATTATGACGTCATTACAGCAAATAATGGCAGGGTTGCATTGGACTTACTTACTGGAATTGAAAGAATTCCTGAGATTATTGTAAGTGATATTATAATGCCTGAGATGGATGGATTTGATTTATTCAGAGCAGTTTCAAAGAATCCTATTCTTAACCATATTCCATTTATATTTTTATCAGGGCAGGCTAGTCCGGATGATGTCAGGTTCGGGAAAATGCTAGGTGTTGATGATTATCTCACTAAACCGTTTAATATGGAAGATTTGTTGGCAGTGGTGGCAGGAAAGATCTCACGTAGGAAAAATGTTAAAGAAATAAATGAAAAAATTGAAGTTATGATATCCTCTCTTAATCTAACTCCATCAATTTCAGAAGAAGAGAAGAGTCTGGTAGCCCTATTATTAGTTTTTTGGGATGACAAAAGTGGACCAAGACTAATATCAAATTTCCCTGAAGATGAAGAAACCTCTATTTCAACTGAAAAAGTAGGGCAACAATTATTTCATGCAGTAGTTTCTCTTTATGGATATGAAAATATTACTAAAGCTGAAGGAGTTTTACTTAGAATTGAAAATTTCAAAAAAAATGGTTATATCTTCTTTGATTCTTTCGAGGATGACACGGTAAGAGGCGGAGAAAGAAGGTTCATGCTTAGTCTAATTGCTCCTAGGATAAATTATTTTGATTCTTTAAAAATTAAAGAAACATTTATAGAAATATCTTCTAAAATCAAACAAAAACAAGAATGGGATGTAGAGTATTATTGGGAAAAATTATCTTCAGGATTATTGAGTCATTTTCAAATAAGTTAGAATATATCCAGCTCATTACAACATCTTATTACTAATGTAATACCTCATTGTCTTCCTCCATGTTTAAATCTCAAAAGTCATTCAAAAGCCCCCCGAAAAACGTTTTATTAAAGAATTTTCAATAAAGATACATAAAAATTCATTTTTCAATGTTATTTATGTAAAAATTTATTATGATGGTCTATAATTATTTATTAAAGTGATTTACCATTCCTAGCATACTTGTTGCTGATGATGATCTTGCTGCATTGAGGGTGTATAAGTTAATTTTAGGTGAAATAGGTTTCACTTCGGTTGAATTTGCAACTAACGGGAAGGAAGCGGTGGATAAATACAATCAATTTTTGAAAAAACCCGAGGTGATTATAATGGATCATAGAATGCCTGTCATGAACGGAATCGAAGCAATGATTAAGATATTGCATATTGACATTAGAAGCAAAATTATATTTGCCAGTGCTGACTTAGCTGTTAAAGAACGAGCGATTTCATTAGGAGCGACTTCTTTTCTTCACAAACCGTTTGATATGCTTGAACTTTTGAAATTAATTAAAAATGTAATTATTACCGAAAATGAAACATCGTTAGAAATTTGAAAATGATGAAAATAAGACCTTAATGGGTAATTACGATGATAAATAATCAAAAAATTGAGAAACCGGATTTAAAAATTGGGTTCATCCCCATTATATGTTCTACTCCTCTCATTTATGCCCATACTCATGGTATTTTTGAGAAAAATGGGCTTAATGTGGAACTGACGAAACCTGATGGTTGGAGTGGAGTTAAAGAGCTCTTGGTGTATGAATATATCGATGCAGCTCATATGCTTTCTCCATTACCACTTGCTTGCACTCTAGGCATAGATGGCAAAAAAGCAGAAATTAGGCTGATATCCATACAAAATATCAATGGACAAGCATTTATCCTTTCGAACAAGCATTTAGGAGTAAAAAATGTAAGGGATATGAAAGGATTTACACTTGGGGTACCTTACAAGTTTTCAATGCATTATTACTTGTTGTGTTATTTCTTAGCTGCAAATGGGTTAAATCCTCTTAATGACGTCATCATTGAAGAAGTTGTACCACCTTTAATGCCTTACTATTTAAGAAATGGTATTTTAGATGGGTATCTTTGCGCAGATCCTTATAATCAAATAGCAGTTCATCAAAAAATTGGATTCATTTACATTTTATCCAGAGATATATGGAATGGCCATCCTTGTTGCTCTGTAGCAACCTCACAGAAATTTATTGATAAATACCCTAATACATATAGGGTGATGTTAAGGAGTATATTAGAGGCAGAATACATATTGCACAATGCAAGTGTTAAGGAAAGGAAGGATATTGCTAAAGAAATTTCCGCACCGTATTATATAGATCAAGAAGATTATATACCAGTAGCCCAATCTCTTTCAGGAGAATTTCCAGATGGTAAAGGGGGAAATTTTGTTGTTCCTGATAGGATTGATTTTATACCCTACCCATGGGTGGAATATGGAAAATGGATACTCTCTCAGATGCAAAGATGGTCCCAACTACCGGGAAAGGTTAATTACAAAAGTATTGTTGAAAGCGTATTTGAAACAGAAGAAAATATCGAACTTGCAATATCTCTTGGATTTAAGGTCCCGAAAAAGCCAAGTCTTGGTGGTATTCACCCGTTTACAGGGAGAGACCCGTTAAATTACATGTTAAATCAACCTTTCTGCGCATTTCGAGATGAATTTAAGAATAATAAAACAAAAAGTAATTTGATAGAATCATTACATAATCACTTTTATGAATTTAACAAACATATGGCTTATGTTGCCGGGGGAAATCTTGAGGGACAAATTGAAATAACTGATTCTGGAGAAATTGGCCAAGCTCAAAAGATTTTAAATGAACTGACTCTCAATATGAAGTTCATGAAAGATAAGCTAAAAGAATCAAATGAAATGCTAGAACACCGTGTTAATGATCGTACTGAAGATTTAAAAGAATCTTATAACAAAATAGATTTCTATAAGGATCTCCTAGCACATGATATGAGTAATATACTTCATAACATTAGAACGTCAGTTCACTTACTGGAGTTGTGGAATAATGATCCCTCTAAATCGGATAATAGGGCAGAAATGATTGAATTTATCAAAACACAATTAGAGAGAGGGGCTTCCTTAATAATTAATGTACGGAAGCTTTCAAATATAGAAACAAAGGAAGAAATCATTAAAATATCCATTAATGTTAAGAGCTTGGTTGAGACAGCAATCAAACATATTCATATACGATTTAAGAATAAAAATTTTGAATTAAAAAAGGAAATGCCACGGGACACATACAACGTCAAGGGATCCGAATTATTATTGGATGCCTTCGAGAATATCCTGGTAAACGGCGTTATACACAATTCAAGTGAAAGAATTCAATTGTGGGTAAATATATCTAGAATTCAAGAGAAAACATGGAATTGTGTAAAGATAGAGTTTAAAGATAATGGTAACGGAATTATCGATGAAAGAAAAAAGGTTATATTCGAAAGGAGCCATAAAACTGATAGAAGCACGGGAGGCATGGGTATTGGGTTATCGCTGGTGAAGAAAATAATTGACGATTATGATGGTCGAGTTAGGGTTGAAGATCGCGTGAAGGGAGATAACACTAAAGGAAGTAATTTTATCATCTTGCTTGAGGAAGCTGAATAACTACTGATTTTCACATGTATGTCCTATCAGCAACAAATAATTCTCTTTGGATTAATATATTCAATGGTTTAGGTTAAATTTTTTTTCTTGAATTTTGGAATTCATTATTAAGAAAAAAGTGGAAATAAATATCATTTGATTTATAATAGTAGGTTAGAAGTGATGTTGGTTGACCATAGGAATAGCAATCCTCATGGGTAAACCTGTAGAATCGTATTGATACTTCTCTGGAAGGAATCGAAGGTTTTCTTTACCAAAAGAGGCAGAGATGGCTAAAACCCAGGCATCCAAAATATCGTCCTTGGCAATTTTTTTACGTGTAAATCTTTTTAAAGCACTTTCATAGAACGAACTATCACAGTTACAATAATCCATTATTAAATTTAACCGATTTTTAAGACCTTCTTTCGTTTTTTTATAATAGTTAAAAGGCTTGTCTGCTAATGTCATGAAACATAATTCAGGACCAGCCTCATAAAAAACATCCCGAGCGTTTTTATCTGCTTGAAGTAAGATATCCAACTCTCTAATTTTTCCCATTATATTCCATGTCTGTTTTGATAACCCTTTCCCTGTTTTTTCTCTGTTAATCTGATTAGCTTCTTCATAAGTGGATTTTAATAGAGCCGCCCTACAAGGTGTAGGGAATATAGAAGATGAGCGTTTTCCATTTAAATATTTTCGAGCCGCTACATCAGCGGATCTTGGGGAAGGTCCACCATCTATCAATCCAATCGGAATATCAATAAGAACCACTTCAGCATTTGGATGCGTATTCCAAAACTCCTCGATTGTCGAAAATATTTCTATCTCCCATTTTAAGGGATTTGGCTTATAAATACTAACCCAACCTGCTTTACAGCCATCGATCCCAAAACAATTAGCC
>CAZRBD010000219.1:0-5401 GCA_964598265.1 uncultured archaeon | reverse complement strand
TATTTTTATTTAGATGCTATAAATACTTATTGTTATAATCTTAGATAACTGTAATTTTTTCTTTTTTTCCATTTCGATGGTTCCTAACATGTCTTTGAGATTTACATTGACATCATCCGGAAAATTATCTTCTACCGAAAGAAATTGGATTTTTAACTCAGGAAAATTAGAGAGTAATTCTTTAACTTGTCCATAAGCTTTTCTGAATTTTTTTCTACTGCTTTTTGGACCAGTCCATAGATATATGATTTCTCTTTCTTCATCCAAAACAGCACAAATATCATGAAGCAATAATTGGTGTTCTTCTTCAATCCAACTTGATTTAGATTCATTAAATGTAAATGTTCTTAACATTTTCCCAATATCTACTTTAACAAAAATAATTTTTAATCTTTTACTAAAAAATAAGATATGAATGAATAAGAACTATTTTAACGGTTTTCGATTCTTAGCTTAATTTCCTTCCATGCTTTATTTATGTATTCTTCATAGATTTGCAAAAATTTATCATCTATAGAATTAAATCTTTTTTGAGTGCTTAAATATTCTTCAATTGGTTTTCTTTTAATCGGATCTAAGTATTTTTTACTAGGGTTCGATAAATTTAATATACCATTTTCAATTTCATAGAGGGGCCAAAAACCGGTTTGAACCGCCAATCTACCTATTCGAATTGTATCTTTTGTTTCATATCCCCACCCTGGAGGACACGGTGATAATATATGTAAATATTTCGTTCCGAAAATCTTCTTTGCTTTTTTGAATTTTTCATATAAATCTAGAGGGTAAGATGCTATTCCTGTTGCAATATATGGAATTCCATGAGCCTCCAAAATTTTAGGCATATTCTTTTTATGACCCATTTTACCACTTGGAGTTGTAGTCGTCCGAACGCCTAATGGTGTTGAACCACTACGCTGAACTCCCGTGTTCATATATGCTTCGTTATCATAACAAGCATAAATAAAATTAGTTCCTCGTTCTGCTGCTCCACTTAACGCTTGGATTCCTATATCGGTTGTACCACCATCACCTGCAAAAGCTAAAACGGTAATTTCATTAGCTAATCCTTTATCTTCTAAAGATGCTACAATTCCAGAAGCAGAAGCCCCTGTTGTTGCAAATGGTGTATGGTAAACAGATATTTTAGTTGTACAGAAACCTTGCATACCATGTAGTACTGTAAGACAAGATGCAGGAACAGTAATAATCGTTTTTGGACCAAGAGCTTTAAGCGCGATTCGATATATTAATGCCATCCCACATCCGGAACATGCACGCGTGCCTGGGAAAATATACTCCTCTTCAGGTAAGTCCATTACATTTACCATTTTTTATCATTCTCCATCAAAATATGTTGATTCATCATAATCTTTTAATTCTTCTAACCTTAAACCCAGAAATTCTGTTTCATTAGTGAAAATTCCTTTGTTGAAATCTTCTAAGGCTCTATTGACTCCAGAAACAATATGATCTGTCTTTAAATCTCTTCCTCCTAAACCAACGATAAAACCTTTAATATTAGGTCTCTTCAATAAACCATAAAGAGCAGCTTTTAATTCATAAGATAAAACACCTTCATATCCATACCCGATATCTCTATCAAAAACAATAATATTGTTTACATTTTTGAGAAGACCTCTTAATTCTTCCGAAGGAAAAGGACGGAATAATTTTAAACTAACTAATCCTATTTTTAAACCTTTTTGTCGAAGTGCTGTAACTGCAACTCTTGCTTGTGATGCTACAGAGCCCATACCGAAAATAATAGTATCCGGATTATCATCCATTTCTATTGTTTTAAAAATTCCGTTTCCATAAACCCTTCCAAACTTTTGGGCAAATTCATTATGAACTTCTTTAATAATATCTATTGAATTCTCTAAAGCTTTTTGCAATGCATACCTATATTCATAGTACCCTGGAACGGTACCCTCTCGTCTTGATACAATGTTAGGAGTTGTAACCGGATCAATTCCTTTAACTTTTGAAATATCAGATAAATTAATATGGTGTTTGAGGGGCGGCAAAAATTCATCAATTTCTTCTTGTTCTTCTAACTTAACAGGCATAACTGTGTGAGAAAGGATATAACCATCAAATCCACAGATTACAGGCAAGAAAACTTTTTGATCCTCCGCAATTTTGAAAGCTTGAATGTTTGTATCATAAATTTCTTGATTAGTTTCACAAAATAGTTGAATCCATCCAACATCACGAATAGTAATAAAGTCTTGATGATCAGTCCAGACAGACCAAGGAGCTCCTAAAGCACGTGTAGCCAAATTGATAACTATAGGTAATCGATTCCCGGCTGCCCAAGGCAAAAGCTCGTACATCAACAAAAGACCATGGGATGAAGTTGCGGTTCCAACTCTGGATCCAACTGCAGAGGCAGCACAACATACAGCAAGAGCTGAGTGTTCAGACTCGACTTTAACAAAAGTTGCTTTTAACTTACCTTCAGAAATAAATTCAGCTATTTTTTCAACAATAGGACTTTGGGGAGTTATAGGATAAGCTGAAACAACTCCCACTCGTGCTTGTCTAAATGCATGGGCTGCTGCATGGTTCCCACTTAAAATAAAAATGTTGCTATTAGTTAGAGCATTATTTTTTTCAGTTTGAGTCATTTAAACTGGACCTCCTCCATTGATATCGCTTTTGTCGGACATTCCTCCATACATATTCCACATCCCTTACAATAATCAGTATCAATTTCAGGAGGTATAGTTCTTGATATTACTGCTTCAGGGCAATATAACCAACAATTAAAACAACTTGGCTTCCCAGATTTAACGGGAACACACTTTTTTAAATCAATCACTGGTTTTTTTGAACTCCAAGATCCAGTTTTGCCAGCTTCACCAATAACTGGCTTTTGAACGGACCCCAAAATTTTTTGATAATATTTTTTTGAATTTGTCATGAGCTAATAGAGATTAGAAATAAATCAGATTCTGTTAAAAAATTTAACACAACCAAATTTTTAATTCTTTTCATTTATACCTAAAATGGTTTACTCATTTTTTGATTATTATTTAAGTGTGATTTATTTACGACCCGAAAATATTATAATATTTCAGTTTAAATAAAAAATAAATACTTGTAACTTCATTAATCTCCTAATAATAAAGCATAGGTTAGCACATCAAAAAGGAAGAATATTCCTAATAGAAATGTATCATATTAACAAATTTAGTTTTAATTAAAATTATTGATGATTATTACATGATTTATGATAGAGAAGGAATTATAAAAGAGATTAGATTAAAATTTAAAGATTTATTCGAACATTCATTAGATTTAATTTATGTTAATGATTTAGAAGGAAATTTTCTGGATGCTAATGATCTTACCCTACTTGCCTTAGGTTATGAAAGGAAAGAAATTCCTGAAATCAAATTTTTAAATATCCTTGAGGAAGATGAATTAAAAAATGCCTTTAGAGTCCTAAAAGAAATTTTAAAAACTGGAAAACAATCTAAACGTGAAGAATATAAAATAAGAGCAAAAAATGGCAATTTCATAAATATTGAAACATATGGTATCCCAGTAAAAATAAATGGGAAGATCCAAGCAATATTAGGAATTGGTAAAAATATCACTGATCGTAAAAAAGCAGAACAGAAATTAAAAGATTCTGAAGAAATGTTCAGAACTCTTTATAAAGAAGGTCCGATTGCGACATATACATGGAAAAAATATGATAATGATTTTATTCTCATCAATTTTAATAATACAGCTGAAAAATTAACCCACGGGAATGTCATTAATTTCTTAGGTTACAAAGCTTCTGAAATGTATAAAGATAGAGGAGATATCTTATCTGAATTGCATAAATGTTTTGATGAAAAAACACATATTACAAGAGAAATGAAATATAGATTTCAATTTAATAACATAGAGAAATTTTTGCTAGTAAATTATGGTTATGTTAAACCAGATTTGATAATAATTCAAACAGAAGATATAACTGATAAAAGAGTCGTTGAAGAAAAATTAAGAGAATCTGAAATAAAATATCGTAACATGATTGATAATTTAGATATTGGGTTTTATCAGGTAACTCTTGACGGTATCCTATTAACACACAATCCTGCTTATAACAAAATTTTAGGGTTTAAATTAGACGAGGATTTAAGAAATACAAAGGTGACAGATTTATGGCAATATCCGGAGATTCGGAATGAATATTTGAAACAAATGACCAGAGATAATTTTGTTTGTGATTATATATGTCATGCATTAAAAAAAGATAGACAAAAAATAGTATTAGAATTAAATTCACATTTGATTAAAGATAGTGAAGGAAAACCAATTAGAATTGATGGAACTTTTTTAGATATTACTGAAAAATTTACTCTAGAACGAAAATTAAGAGAATCTGAAGAAAAATTTAGAAATATAGCTGAGCAATCGTTAATAGGAATAGCTATCCTACAAAATGGGAAATTTAAGTATATTAATCAAAGGTTTGCTGCTATTGCAGGAAGAACTGAAGAAGAAATGAAAGATTGGGGCTCTGGAGAATTTATTAACTTTGTCCATCCAGATGACAGGAAAATGGTTACTGAACTAGCTAGGAAAAAACAAATAGGAGATAAAGATGTGTTAACAAATTATCAGTTTAGAGGGTATAAAAAAACTGGTGAATTATTATATGGAGAGATATATTCAAAAACTATTAATTATCAAGGAGAATATGCAGATTTTATTACAATAATTGATATTACAGATAAAGTGGAAGCCGAAAGGAAGTTTATAGAGTCAGAAAAAAAATATCAATTTGTATATGATAACACACCTTTTTCAATTGTTTTAATTGATTCTAAAGGGATAATTATTGATTGCAACCCAACAACTGAAGTTGTGTTTGGGTATCTTAAATCAGATCTAATTGGAAAGCAATTCCAAAAACTCAAAATTGTTCATCCTGATTATATAACAAATCTTGTAATATTATTTAAAAAATTTATAAAAGGAGAACAGGTACATCGAATAGATCTAGAAATGTATAAAAAAGATGGAAATTTAATTTGGGTAAATTTACAAGCATCAATAATCAATATAGGCAACCAATATTTTATTCAAGCGTTATTTACGGATATTAGTAAACGAAAAGAGGCTGAATTTCTGGTAAATAAAGAAGTTCTGAAAATGAAAGAGCTTGAGCAGATGAGAAAAAACCTAATTTCAAATGTTGCTCATGAATTAAAAACTCCTCTTGCTTCTGTTTGCGGAGGGACCGAGCTTCTTACAACAGTATATGGTAAAAATTTAGACGAAGAAGCTCTTGAAATAACATCTCTAATCGAAAAGGGAGGAAAAAGATTAACAAATCTAGTCAATAGTCTAATTGATATCTCCCGAATGGATAGTGCTCGATTTTCGATAACGG
>CAZRBD010000218.1:0-5513 GCA_964598265.1 uncultured archaeon | reverse complement strand
ATGTCACTATTTATACTGAATTAAATTACAACTAAAAAAATCATAAATATTCTTAATGATAACAAAATGAATATCGAAATGTTAATAATTGGAAATGAAATCTTGATAAGTAACACTTAAAATACTAATTCAAACTGGATGACTAAAAGAATAACTAAATATGGGCATAGAGTTAAGCGGATAATTACAATTGAGGATGATTTAGATGAAATTTCCAAAACAATACGTGAAATTTTAGATAGAGATCCAGATATCATAATTGTATCGGGCGGATTAATTAAAGAAATCAGTATTCTTTAAGTCCAAGGGCCAACATTCGATGATATGACCTTAAAAGGTATAGCTCTAGGTTTGAATAGAAAATTAGAACTGAATGGGCATGCATTAAAGTCAATTGAAAAAGCTTACAAACATGCTTATGAAAGAGGAATGCTAAAACTTCAGGGAATGACAAAAGAACGAAAAAAAATGGCTTATCTCCCACAAAATTCTATTCCTTTACCAAATTCCAAAGGTACCGCACCAGGAGTTAGAATTAGAGAAAAAAACACTACTATTTATATTTTTCCAGGAGTACCGATGGAGATGAAGTCAATGTTTAGAAAGGTGATAACTCCAATTTTAAAAGAAAAAAAGGGGAAATTCATAGAAAAGGGATTTTTATTTTCTGAAATAGGAGAAAGTCAAATCGCGCCCTATACAAGTAAGTTAGAACAAAAATATTCTCAATTATGGATAAAAACTCATCCAAGAATCGGTTTATCAGTAGAAGTAGAGGTTTCAATAACTGCTTTTAATGTAGAAAAAGGAGAAGAACTTGTTGATAAAGCCTTGCTTGAATTAAAAGAAATTATTTTTAAACTTGACGGTAAAATTATCAAGGGAAAATGATATATTACTTGATGCCACTGCGCAAGCGGAACTTTCAATAAGCAATCACAATTGTGTTTTAGCTTATATCATCAACATCATTAATATTTGGTAACCTCAAGATTTTCAAGATTTTCTGAGATCCTAACAAGTCCAGGAGAGATTTTATCGATTTTTCCAACCATCCAATTTGAAATCCCCTTTTTCTTAAGATTTTTTGAGAGATCTTCAATCATTAGAGGATCCACAGCCAACAACATACCACCAGCGGTTTCTGCACATTTGCATTCATCAAAAGCATAACCTAACTCACGTGATAAACTTTCAGAGAATTTAATAGACGGAATAGTTTCAATAAATGCGGATAAATTGGAATTTTGAAGTAACTCTAATGTATGGCCAGCAAGACCAAAACCTGTTATATCTGTCATTGCATGGATAAAAGAGAAATCATCATATGAGTGAATGGTTTTTACAACGCTTCTATTTGAAGTTGTCATTATTTTAATTGCTAATTTAATTGATTGTTTAAGATTCTTTTCAGAATATCCTTCAAGCATCTCAGGAAAATCTTTTAATATTCTGTATGCTGCCATAATTGGTTGTAGTCCCACTGGTTTTGTTAATAATAATTTATCTCCATCTTTAACTCCTTGTTTATCGATAATTAAATGTTTATTTACAAACCCAGATGCTTCTCCTCCGATTAATGGCCATTCAGAGAAAATTGTATGTCCCCCGACTATTTTAGAATTTAATTTTTCCTCAATAAAATATTTAATACCTTTAAGAATTCCATCAGCAATTCTCATAGGAGTATTTTTATTTATTGCTAAGAAAACTAACATCCCTGAAATTTCTGGAACATTCAATGCAAAAATATCGTTAGTCACGTTACATGCTGCGATCTCCCCCATTATTTCGGGTTCGTCTATTAATGGTGTAAATATATCAATTGTTTTTACTAGTACTAACTCAGAATTTGGTATTGGAATTATCGCAGCATCTTCGATATCCCCTGTTAATCCTGCACCAGATAACAGATCTCTTAGGTTTTTTGCTCCTAGTTTACAAGATCATCCATGAATTTTAACCGATGATGTAAGTCGATATTTATAATATTTCTTCATTATTCACCTATTTTTGTTTTTGAAGTTATAATTCTATTTTGGTAATCCTATTATTTTAATTTAACATAAAAAAAAGAGATAATTTGCATATTTCTAACATTATAACTCAAATTTTCACTTAAGAAAAATTGCTTTATTATTAAAATTAGAAAAAGAAAATTAGAAATGTTAATTTTTTTCGACGCCATTACACTTTGGAATTCTCTATAAGCAACCACAAGATTGTGTTTAAGCTTATTTCATTGACATCGTTAAATTTTTAATATTTCAATATGCTCGACATTTTCGGAAACTCGAACATATTTGCGTTTATGTATGTTATCAATTGAGCCTACTCTCCAATTTGAAACACCATACTCGGATAATCTTTCTGAAAATTCATCAACATGATCATGATCGACAGAAAGAAGCATACCACCTGCTGTTTCTGGCATCTCACATGTATCGAATTTGTATCCAAATTCAATGGCTAGCTCTTGCGATAGCTTAATTATTGGAACCTTTTCTATAATCGCAGATAGTTTGGAATTTTGTAGCATTTCTTGTAAATGTCCTGCTAAACCAAAGCCAGAAACATCAGTCATGGAATGAATGAATTTACTATCAGAATAGGAGTGTATAGTCTTTACAACATTTTGAAGGGGTGTAGTCATAAGGTTAATAGCGTAATTAATCGAATCATCAATTTTGGATTTTGAAAAACTTTCTAACATAGCTGGACTGTTTTTTTGTAAACGATAGGCTGCCATTATAGCTTGATTACCTATAGGTTTTGTTAATATTAATGTATCACCTTCTTCAACATAGTTCTTTCTTATTAACTTATTTTTATTTATGAACCCCGAAGCTTCTCCTCCGATTAATGGCCATTCTGAGAATATTGTATGTCCTCCCAGGACTTTAGAGTTAATTTTATTTTCCATGAAATTTTTTATTCCTCGTAATATACCCTCAGCAATATGCAACGGCATATTTTGTTTTATTCCTAGGAAAACGAGCATACCAGAAATGTCTAAGACGTTCAAGGCAAAAATGTCATTTGTAACGTTAGCAGCTCCAATTTCTCCCATTATTTTAGGTTCATCTAGGATAGGTGTGAAAATATCAATGTTTTTTACCATAACGAGATTGGAATTGGGTACAGGAATTACAGCAGCATCCTCAATATCCCCTTTAAAACCGGCATTAGATAATAGTTTGTCTAATTTGTCAGTGGAAAGTTTGCAATTTCATCCGAATAATTTAGTTTGCAGTGTCAATCGATAACTCTCTAACTCTTGTATCATACACCTCAATTTTTAATTTTTATTATCGAATTTAGTAGAATTGATGAATATTTATTAATTTTTTCCATATAATTTATTTATAAAATTGATAAAAACAACATAAGGTAAACAATATTCTGAATATTAACTTATTATATAAAAAGAAATTGTTTAGACTAAAAAAATGAATAGATTATCTTAAGATGTTAAAAGATTTGCTTGTTTTCCTTGAGATGCTAAAATGGTCGGTGTAGTGTAAAATTAACATTATCTCGTCCGTTGATGGATCAAACAAATTCTTTTTTAATTCCTTGTTTTTGTCAATTTTTAACAAATAATTGAATTTGAATGGTTTTCCAGGTTTTAATTCATTCAACTGAAGAAATTTTGGAAAACTTTCCTTTCTTTGAAATCTTATGTATGGGTGGATTTTAAGTGATATTTGAATATCTCTAATATCGAAGTTTGAATGATTAGTAAATTTGAAATTCAAATATATTTCATTTCCAATTGTTTTAATATTTTTAAAAAAGAGAATTTCTTTAGAATCCACTAAACCTGACTCAAATTCTGACTCTATCTGTTGAAGATGTAATCTATTATTTATGATTTTAGCATCAAGTTTATTTTTATTTATATATCTTAGGATTCTCTCTTTTAATTGCTCCATTTCTATATTAATATATGAAGCAAGAAGATCTAATTTAATTGGGTTAATAATTTTAAGAAAATAATTAATTTGATTAAGATATAACTTATTTTCGCTTTTCTTAATGAAGTTTTTCAATCTGTTTATCAATAACTCTTTAGAAACACGAAATTTATTTAGATATGGACGAATATATAAGTTGAATCTATTATCTTCGAAGATTTTTTCTTTACCAATTATTATATCAATCTGTTTTTCTGTCTCCTCAATGAAGCTTTGAATTTGTGTAGAATTCATTTCTATTAATTTTTTTGCATCTGAAAATTCATTTTTTTTAATTAATATTTCCAGTTTATTATTTAGGTTATCATAATTATCATTAAACTTCTTGATACCATCAATTCTTTCTGTTATAATTGATTCAATATGACCTTGTAAAATCTGCATATTTATACCATCAAATGAAGTTCCAGTCAAAACGATATTTGTGGTTTCAACTAGGGCAATATATTCAACTAGCTTATCCTTCATAATTTTAATTTGCCGATCAAGATCTCCGAGATACTCCTGAATTTCTATTTTGGTTTCAACCCATTTTCTTAGAAGATCTTTAAAAATATCATTAAATTCTACATTACTAATTAGTAATTCTCTGATATCACTATCCAACTTAAACAGTTTTTTTCTTCCTTGAGTTACATTAGTAAATTTGTCTTCTTCAACATCTATCAACTCAATATTGGTTATGTCTAAATCTATATTCATGTTAAAGTCATTTTCCTTGACAAATTCAAACTCTACTTTCAAAACATCGATACGCTTATTTATTACTTCAATATCATCCTTTAAAGAAGATACAAATTCTAGTTTTTTCTCCTCGCAAATTTCTGAGATGAACCCTTTAATAATACTTAATTCTTCAATAATTTCTAATCGAATTTCTTCCCATTCTTCGATCAAATCAAAAGCTAATCTTTTATATTCAAATTTATTAATTAACTGGTGAAATCTTCTGATTTTTTTTAATATCTTACCATATTTTTTAGTTAACTGAATTTCAGTTTCATTAAATTTGAAATTATGAATGTATCCATTCAATTTTTCTCTAAATTGAGCCGGAATCTTCTGAAACTTAATAAAAGTTTTTTTAAAAAGTAAAAGTTCGTTGTTTATTCTTTCAATTGTATCATCTATGTTTGGAAAAATTGATTGAATATTATTTAATGTGTATACTACTTCATCCTGTACTTCCGGATCTTTTTCTATTTTTAAAATTTTATATAATTCAATAGTAATCCAAACTGCAATTTTCTTATTCTTTAAAATAAAACAAAAATTTTGTAGAAGTAATACAGTCTTCTTCCTTTCTCTCCAAAAACGTGATTCTAATTGATATAATATTTTAGTTATTTCATTCTCTATTTCAATCTGATATTCTTCAAATAATCTTTTAAATACTAATATAATACCTTCCCTTACATTTTCTGAAGGATTTTCTAGTTCCTCAAATAAATATGGAAAAATATCTGTCACATTTTTCTGACTTAAGTGAAAAATTGCATTAATTATTGAATTATTGTAGTTAGAATCACTCTGTTC
>CAZRBD010000217.1:0-5533 GCA_964598265.1 uncultured archaeon | reverse complement strand
TCCTCATACTTACGGGAGATTTTGGTAAGATCTATCTTTTCGGTAATTTCCATAACAACTGTTGCAACTACATTTTGGATTTTATAGTCTAGTTTAAAATGATTGGACTCATCATTTTTTTTTTCTTCTGACATATTATTACGTAAAAGAAATAATTGTTAATTAAACATTTCTAACCATTTATTTATATTTATAGAATTTAAAATTATAGTAAAAAAAATTAATGAGCATCTGGGATATTTTCGAGAGTAATAGGTTTCCTATATGTTTCTAATAAGGAGTATAGCCAAGACTATTAATTTCATAAGTTTTGGATTTTTCGACCATTCTGTACGATTTACTAACATTTTAACATTTGACATAATCTTTTTATTGAAAAATAGGTAAGTCTTTCTTATTGTTCTCGGGATTTTAAAACTATTACTATTATATCTCCAACATATTTTACTATAATCGCAAAAATACCCATAAGAATGATTATAACTATGTAAAGGAACATTTGACGCATTATATTAAAATCTCCAGAACCTATTCCACTGAAAAGCAAGATCATGGTGATCCCAAGCATCAATAGAAAGCTAAAAATTAAAGATAATTTTGTTACAATAATTTTATCTATTTTATCCAAGTTTTTCAATCCTATATTTGAATCTTAAGCTATTGATTTTTAATCTTTTAACTTTTTAATCTTTTAGGAATTTATTCAAAATTTAAAATTCAAAATTCAAAATAAATAGATATAAATTTCTATAAATTCATAATTATGTTAGAATAAATAAAATATTAGAAAATATTCGAGTTGAAATTTATTGAGTGAAGAAAAAAATGCTTTGCGGAAGCTGATAATGTTGATATCAGACTTGCGTGCGAAGGATGAGGAGCGATATGAGGCTCATGTCAATTTCATGAAAATCTTTCAGTTTTCCTGAAATTTCGTGAATGAAACTATAAAAATGATAAGTGCCATCGAATCTCAAATGAATAAACATTGGTCAACTGTTTTAGATTCGTTAGAGGAATTAAATGAAAGTATAAGTGAAAATTTAGATTCTCTACTTACAGGAATTAATCCAAAAGGACTAAGAGAGACATCGAAATCTCTAAAGGAAATAATGGACACAATGAATAAAAGTGTTCAAACCATGAATTTAGAAAAAGTTCTAAGTGAGTTAAAAGTTTTAAAAGCTGGCGGAATTTCTTTCGCTCCCGGTCAACCTATGGTATACGCACAACAACCTGAAGCCATAACAGCAGGAGCAAATCTTAGACCTCCAGGATTAAAAGGTCCGGGAGGAGCCAAAGCTGCTGATGGTGAAGCAGAATGGGTTGATCCCAGTGAACAAGCAGAAAGGGATAAAAAAAAGAAAGTGCCTGAGGATCAACATCTACTTAAGCCATCTGACTTTTTCGGGATGTAGGATCTTTTTTAGATAAACTGCTCCATAAAAGGATCTAATTTGGATTTTATTTGTTCGAGATTCTCACCAATCATCTTAAAACTTATCCCGATGGTAGGTAGCCTAAGCTCAGTTCTAATTTTGTTTTTCATATAATCATAACGTTTGTCATGAAAATGACAACCAATTAATTGATTGACTATAAGTCCGTCGACTTTAATTTTTTTAATATAATTTATATATGAATTAGTCAATGATTCAACATTTTCCAGACACATAATACCTTTATTAAAAGCGTTTAGAAGGAAACGAGCATATTCCTCAGTCGGATCAGAATTTTTTGAAACAGATATTTCTTCTAGAAAGCCTAAAAGATCCCAATCTGCGTACAAAACCCTTCCCCCTAATTTAAAAATAATTTCATGAGTTGCTGGTTCCCATCCGTTAAATATTGGAGTTAGTAAGATTCTGGGCATATGTGAAACATCCATTCCAACACCTTTATTCATACGTTCCTTCATCTCTTTTACTAATTGACTCATATTTTCCAAATATCTTTGACCATTAGAATTGTAATCTTGGAAAGTTATTGTTAACAAAGCTAAAATCTCTGCAAATGTAGCTGGATTACAAGGATAATAATCAGATGTACTTATATCATAAATAATTGTCTTATAATACCTTTTTACTTGATTTCCTATACGAAACTGCTTCTTTAAACTATTATCAGTTACGACATTTCCAGTAATATTTTCAAGCTCTGATATCGCATTTTTTATGTTATTTGTCATAAGTTCCAAATTATCATTATTTTCTACCTTAGGGTGAGGAATATCAACCCAAATTTGATTAGGGTTGGTTGTTCTTAAAGACTTTATATAATTGTTATATTTATTGCACCGAATTGTGAAATTTATAGAGGAATCAAAAGAGATACTTTTTGAAACATGCATACCATAAATAGATTTAACCCCAAAACAGAAAGCTTCTGAAACTTTATTATCAACAGCCAGATTATATAGAAGATTATATTTTTCATTGATTGAGTCAATAACGTTATTTAAAGTATTATCAACTATTTTTAAGAAATCAAGCTGTTTCACAATCCCTAGTAATTGAGTTGTAAGATCCCATCCAAACAAATTTGTAGCTGAATTCAAAGCTACTAAAAACAAATTCATTTTAAATTTTTCCATTCGAATGGGAAAAACAGGGATAGAATCTGCGGCAAATACCAAATCTGGGAAACCTGAGGCCACAGAGATTAGTTTTTTTCTTTCTTTTGATCTTTTCTGGTTTAACTCTCGTCTACCCATTAAAAAATTGTATGAAATTTTAAGCACAGAAGTGAAATTTATTACATCATTATAGACGCTCATTTCTCTATGTGCTCCTTAATCTAAATACTTGACTTTGAAACTTTAGAATCTATTTTTTAAAGTTAATCATAATATTATTTTAAGATTTATGAGATTAATTATATTTTTCCGAAAAAAATATTCTGGTATCTTTATATGTCCCATTCCCAGTTAGTCGTCTAAGAGAATTCAATCGATTTATTATCTGAACATTTCCATAAATGCTCCTAGGCGAGTTTTTACTTGTTCAACATTTTCGCCAATTTTATTAAAAGTTAATGCAATACTAGGAATTTCGAGTTCTGCACGTATTTTTTCCTTTAACATTGCATAACAATTTGAAATCGAATGACAACCAAATAACTGGATAAAGACCAAACCATCAGCATTCAATTCTTTTGCCAATCTGAGGTAGGAATTTGTAATGGTATCATTGTCGCATCCTATACCATTAGAAGTCATGTTCATTAAATATTCCGCATAAGCTTCTATGGGATCTATATTTCTTGTTATTGGTATATCTTCTAACATCATTAAAATATCCCAATCAGCATATAAAACTCTCCCCCCTAATTCATAAATGAATTCATGAATTTTTGGTTCCCATCCACCAAACATCGGTGTAACTAATATTCGTGGTCTATCACTTACATCCATTCCAATCCCTTTTTTCATTCGTTCTTTCATCTCACTTACTAATGTAGCGATATTATCTCGATACCTAACAGCATTAGAGTTATAATCTTGAAAGCTTATACTTAATAATGAAAGTATCTCGGCAAATGTTGCAGGATTACAAGGGAGAAAATCAGATGTGCTTATTTCGTGAATAATTGTTTTATAAGATTTTCTTATTTGGTTCGCCACTGTAAAATGGTCTCGTAAAACGTTGTTACTATAAGTTTCGTTACTAATCTTCTCTAATTCCCTAACACCATTACGAACATTTTCAGTAAGGATATCTAATGAATTTCCAATATTTCTGGGGGGGATATCAACCCAAATTTGCTTCGTGGGGTTTCCCAGTGCTTCTAAAGATTCAAGATATTTATTAAATGCGCTACACCGAATTGTAAAATTTAAGTTTGCATCACAATTCTTCCCTTTTGAAACGTGCATACCATATAGGGTTTTAATACCATAACAAAAATCGCTTGAAAGTCCATTATCTAAACTTATATCATACATTTCATTGTATTTTTCATTTATAGTTTCGATGACGTCTTCGATGATAGTGTCTATTGTTTGATTAATTTCTTTAATACCGAGATTTTTTACAAATCCTAAAAAATTTGAAATATTTTTCATTCCAAAAAGGCTCGATGCTGACCCTAAATAAGAAAAATACTTGTTCATTTTAAACGCATGCATTCTTATAGGAAAAACGGGGATGAGGTCTGGAAAACCATAAACCAAATCTGAAAAAGGAAGGGAAACAGAAATTAATTTCTTATGTTCCCTGAATTTTTTTCTTTTTAAATAATCTCTCCCTGATAACAAATTAAAAGAAATTTCAAGAGCAGAGCTAAATCTAATAATTTCATCAGCTACCAAACTAATGTTTAATTCATCTCCAAAAATTTTCAATTCTTTCTGGTCTATGATAACTTGTTAAAATTTTAAAGATATAAGTTATTAGTTAAACGTTTTGAGCTTTAAAATAGTATGTATAGTATGAAAATTAGAGTCATAAATTTAATTGATTTAATTTATTAAAATCCTATAAACTAAAAAAAGTAAATAAAATGCACCTAAAATTGCTAATAAAAGGCCGTATTTTTTAAAATAAATTCTGGAACTTCGTTTCCTTGACAATTTGAATATGCTTTTATCATATTCAGTATTACAATTAGAACAAGTTAAAGCTGTAAAATCATCTAATTTTTTATACCTAACTTTAAAACCACATACCGTGCATGTGAAATCAATTTTTTTCAATTAAATCAATCTTGTGGATAATGATTTTAATAGTTAAGTATTGTTTTTTAAATTTTCTTTATTTAATTTCGTTATTTATTGTACTACAGCTGTTCTATCAATATTTACATATCTAAAAATATTCGATATCAGATGGTTGAACAGTTTTTCTCCCATCACTTTTTGCGATAGCGATTGCTTTATCTAGAATTTCAATTATTATTTCATTCAGGACATTACCGTCTATAAGGTCAATACTCGTTTGATAACCTTCGGATTTAATATATTCTCTAATCTTACTCTTAATGAAAAAGGCTTCCGATTTCATTTTTCTTAAATCTACATCTTCACCTCCTTCTTTTTCAGCTATAATCCTAGTAAGTTCTTTGAAAGCTTTTTCAACGTTCATACCCGTTTTAGCAGAAGTCTCGATATATAAACTTTTTCTGTCTTTAGCAAACTTCTTAGCATGATTAATATTTACTTTTCTACCCTCTGATTTTATCAAATCAGATTTATTGCCAATTAAAACAAAAGGTACAATTTCTTTGTTTAGAGTTTTACACATTTCAGAATACCAAACTTCAATTTCTTCAAAAGTTTTTTCTCGAATTAAATCAAAAACTATCAAGGCTCCATTAGCACCTCTATAGAAAGTTGTTCGTAAATCTATGAATCTAGATTGGCCTCCAACATCCCATAGAGAGAGTTGTGCTGTGGTGTTATCTGCTTTATCTTCACTTATCTTTATTTCTTTTGTTAAGAATGTAGCTCCAATTGTGGCTTGATAATCTACTTTGAACTCATCTTTTACAAATCTCTGTAATAGACTTGTTTTTCCAACAGCGGGGTCCCCTAAAA
>CAZRBD010000216.1:0-5582 GCA_964598265.1 uncultured archaeon | reverse complement strand
AACTTTAAATGATGCAAAGTATGATAAGGTAGAAAACGGGATATATACTCTTACTTTTAATACATCTAAGAGAAGAAATGCTCTGTCATATGTTTCTTTTTTAGAAATTTGGACTGTTCTTGATGATATGGAAAAAGATAAGAATGCAAAAGTTTTGATCATGACTGGTTGTAAAGAAGCTAATGCATTTTCATCAGGAGGTTATTTTAATATGAAATATATTACCTCCATACCCTCAGAAATTATGAAGGAAATAGATTTAATGGATATAGCTCAAAAAAAATTATGTGTGAAGATGTGGAACTTTAATAAACCGATTATTGCGGCGATCAACGGTTTGGCTATTGGCATTGGAATCACTATGCCTTTGGTCGGTGCTGATTTAATATATATTGCAGAAGACGCATGGATAGGATTTTACTTTGTGAAACGAGCAGTTATACCGGAATTTAGTTCGACATTTATTCTCCCTTTTCTTATTGGTTTCCAAAAAGCAAAAGAAATTATTTATTTTGGAGACAAGATTTCAGCCCAGAAAGCTTATGAACTAGGACTTGTAAATAAAGTTTTACCCCCAGAGGAGTTACTTCCTTACGTAAGAAAGCAAGCTTTAAGATTAGTGCCCCCTAAAGCCCCAACAAAAGCAATTTATCGTATGAAACGGATATTACATGATTATTATAAAGATGTAATCACTAAAACCGTAGATTTAGAAAATAAAGGCCTTCAAGACTTATTTAAAACACATGATTTTAGAGCAGCAACGAAATCACTCATTACAAAAAAAGATCCTATTTTCAAAGGAAAATGACACTCTTAATAAAGTAATTATAAAAAGTGTTTTATATTTATTTTTTTAATAACTTTAATAATTAATTAAAGTAATAAATTGGAGTAGTTTTCATTATGGGAAAAAATAAAATTGAGGATTATGTCAAATGTAATACTTGCGAGAAAGAATTACACGAAGATAATGCAATTTATTTGCGAGGAAAACCCTACTGCGATAATTGTTATAAGGAGGCTGAAGAATTTGTTGTTTTTGAGGAAGATTATGATGATGACGATGATGATGACGATGACGATGATGATGACGATGATGATGATTAGTATTTTTTACATGAAGTCATAGCTCAGGCATTAAAGCTTTTAGCAATCTTAGTTTATTAGAAGAATTTAATTGAAGATAGATATGCTTTGAGGCTAGAAAATCTTCAGATTTTTTCAAAGGGGCGCAATCTATGCGATTTCACTAATAATTAGATCTTCCGAGATGTTATTTAATGAATTATCAAATCAATTAGAAATTCTTTTAAAAATTGGTTTATTTTAATAATTTTAATTATGCAAATAAAACAATAATGAAATACTCCTAAATATATTGAAATGAATTATGATGAATGAATGTAAATTTGTGTTTATAACTGGTGGTGTAATGAGCGGTATAGGCAAAGGAGTCGTTACTTCGAGTATTGGTAAAATACTTCAATTCCGTGGATTCAATGTTTCAGTTGTCAAGATTGATCCATATTTAAACGTAGATCCTGGCACACTGAATCCAATTGAACATGGTGAATGCTTTATTACAGAAAAGGTCTGGGATTTCAGACCAGTTCCGGGCTCTGATGAAAGAATATATAAAATTAGTGAAATTGACCAAGATTTTGGTACTTATGAAAGATTCTTGGGAATTGAGATACATCCTTCCCATAATATCACTTCTGGTCAAATTTATCTCTCCACTATCCTAAGTGAGAGAAAAGGTAAATTCTTAGGAAGAACAGTTCAAATTATTCCTCATGTTACCAATATTATTAAAGAACGTTTGTTTAATATAGCAGAGAAAGAAGATTTGGATGTATTACTAGTTGAGTGCGGAGGTACTGTTGGCGATTTAGAATCCAGTATTTTTCTTGAAGCTTTCAGACAAATAAGATTAGAATTACAAAAGAAACATACAGCTTTCGTCCACGTTACATTAATTCCCTATTCTAAAGCAGTAGGACAACAAAAATCTAAACCCACTCAACACTCTGTTAAAATGTTGCAAAGTGCTGGCCTTCAACCAGATATTTTAGTAGGACGTAGTGAATTTCCCTTAGAAGAAGATATTAAAAGAAAATTATCTTTATTTTCAAATATACCAGAAGTCGCCGTAATATCAAATCCTGATTTGGAAAGTGTGTATGAATTACCGCTTTTGTTTGAAGAACAAAAATTGGGTGATTTTCTATGTGATCTGTTAGATCTAAAAGCAAAATTAGTTGATTTTAGTGAAGTTAAAAACTATTCTGAATGGAAGAAGACAGTTGATATATATAAAAACCCTAACAAGAAAACTGTTAAGATTGCCATGCCCGGTAAATATTTTAATATATCTGATTCATACATTTCCATTAATGATGCCTTGGAACATGCGTCAGCTCACCAAGGTTATAAAACAGAGTTGAAAATGATAAATATTACAGAAGATATTAATATAGAAAAAGAATTGAGAGGTTGTAATGGAATATTACTAACACCGGGATTTGGCGAACGCGCTGTTGAGGGTATGATCCAATCTGCTGAATATGCGATGGAGAATAAAATACCTTTTCTCGGTATTTGTTTTGGTGCACAACTCTTTTATATCGCATTTTGCAGAAAATATCTTGGATTAGAAGGAGCTAATTCAGCAGAAATTGATCCTGATACAAAATTTTCCGTTATAGACCTTCTAGAATCTCAAAAAACAGTAACAGAAAAAGGCGGAACCATGAGATTAGGAGGATTAAAGATCTATTTGGAAGAAAATACTCGTTTATATGAGGCATATCAACAAAAAGAAATAATTGAAAGATTTCGCCATAGATATCATATTCAAGAGAGGTTTATAACAGCAGAAGCAAAAGAAATGGGAATGAGAGTATCGAGTAGAGATATTACAGGTAAAATTATTAATAGTATAGAATTAGAGAGAGAAGATCACTGGATGATTGGAACACAATTTCATCCTGAATTTAAATCAAGACCGTATAAACCTTCACCTTTATATTCTGAATTTATAAAAGAGTGTATTAAAAACAAGGATACAAAGGAATAAAATCAACAATCGTACTGCTAACCATCAGACGTGAGAATTTGAGCGTTTAATATCAAGATATATCAATAATTAACCTAGTTTTGAAAAATTATTAAATAATCATCTCAAATTTATTGAACTCGTTCTTTCCCTCTTTCAGTAAGAATATAAACGTTCTTTCCTCCAACTAGTTCTGATCGCATATAACGCTTCGAGATTAAATCATTTAAAATTTTTTCAAAATCTGCTTTTTTAAAACCAGGAATTCCTAAGGGTAGCCTTGACTGGTTTACAATAATCGCGATTCGTTCCAAAAACAATCTTTTGCCCATGAATGTTTCGAGGATTGTAATCTCATCATTTGAAAGGATATCAGATTGATCTTGCTCTGAATATCGTTCCTTTAGAGTTTGCACGAGTTCCCTTGTCTCCTGACTTACCTCTTGTTTTTTCACTTCAACATGTTTTAATTCTACTAAATCTTTTGCAACTGGCTGTTTTTTACTCTCAGTTTTTTTTTCTATAAGTATCCTTACTTTATCCTTTTCTTCTTGCCCCCCAACTTCCCTTACTGGAGTAGTTTCTCCACTCGTTGCAGCTATTACTTGCTGTTCCTCCCCTTCCTTATCTGGTGTTGCTACTTCACTTTTCTCAGCTATGACTTGCTGCTCTTCCCCTTCCTTATCTATAGGTGTTTCATCACTTTTCTCAGTTAATGGTTGGGATCCTTCTACTTCCGTAACTGGTGGTGCTACTTCACTTTTCTTAACTATGACTTGCTGCTCCTCCACTTCCGTATCTATTGGTGCTTCATCACTTTTCTCAGCTATTACTTGTTGCTCTTTAACTTTTTCATCTAGTGCTACTCCTTCACTCACCTCTACTAATGGTTGCTGTCCAACTTCCTCATTTGTTGGAATTTTATCACTTATCTCAGCTAATGGTTGGGATCCTTCTACTTCCGTAACTGGTGGTACTACTTCACTTTTCTTAGCTATGACTTGCTGCTCCTCCACTTCCGTATCTATTGGTGCTTCATCACTTTTCTCAGCTATTACTTGTTGCTCTTTAACTTTTTCATCTAGTGCTACTCCTTCACTCACCTCTACTAATGGTTGCTGTCCAACTTCCTCATTTGTTGGAATTTTATCACTTATCTCAGCTAATGGTTGGTCTTCAACTTCCGCCGTTGATTCTGCTGCTTCACTCGCCTCGATTATAGTTTTCTGATCCTTAATTTCTTGAAATATTACATCTAGTTTTTTCCTAATCTTTTTGAATATGCTTTTTAATAATAGTTCTTCTGCTTTATTGAAAGTTAATGGCAAAACATCTTCCTTCATCCAAAATGTGAAAGCTTCTTGGAAATTTTCTAAAGTGTTGGTTGAAGCAACGATAGTTAATTCTTCCCTATATTTATTAAAAAGTTCTTCTAATGGATTATATTCATCGGCAAGTTCTGGTTCTGATTCTGGAGCCTCTTTAAAAATATCTTGATCTCCAAACACATCTTTTGTAGAAACCTTAATCAATTCTTTAATGTGAATTTTAAATAAATCTTTAGAAGCTAATTCTATTAATCGATTTTTTGTAGCAGATGCATTTGTGTTTATTTCATGAAATTGTGCAGGAGATATGAGCTCTTTTTTCTTAATATCTGTTACTTTAACGATAACTTCATCAATTTCTTTTTCGAAATCGGATAAATTTTCCAAATATTGAGTAATTGTAGCAGTTATAGATGGATGAATAGTTTTAGCGATATCAAGAAAATGGAATATCTCTCTACAGAAATCTATTCTAGGAGCAAGAATTTTTATCGCCTTTTCTGATTCATTTAGAAGATCATCCATTATTCGGAAAAATTTTATACTGGAGGTTTGTTTATCAATCATTTTTTTCAACCTTCTCATTTTATCAGAATCCTCCGAAAATCCTTCCGCTATGCAATTTCTTATATCTTCTTGAAGTTGTTTAAGCTCCATTTTAGATTGTTTTTGTTTTATGCCGCTTAAATAAAACACCATGGATTGTACACTAAATTTATCTCTATTTTGGTCAAAAAATGGCTCAAGAATGCTAAGAACAGGCATCAATGGCTCATATACATATTTTAAGATATAAAGAAAAATATGACGATCTGCATTGAATACACGGCTGGTATAAAATTTCCCTAAATCAATATTTTCTTCTAAATCTATTAACTTTTCAAAAAATTCTTGGAAAAATTTAAATTTTCTCTGTGCATCACGCGGGATTTCCTCTACTTCGAGAAAATATGATTTATGGAATTGTGTAATTAAACCAAAAGAATAAGTAAATGCGTTGTAATTTCCTAACATATTTAAATATTTTAATTTTTCCAATTTTTCTTTTCCAATGGTTTTAAGAGGATTAATTTTTTCAAATGTTTTAACTACAATTTCCGGATAGACTTTGTCACTAATATCATATGTTTTAATGTAGTATTCATTCAATGTGAGAACAGGAACTATTGCTTTAATATTCATCATCCTTCTTT
>CAZRBD010000215.1:0-5584 GCA_964598265.1 uncultured archaeon | reverse complement strand
CGGGAGGACCAAATAATATAAATTTTTTCATCTTGATCATTGAATATTTACTTTAATTTGTAGAAATTAAATTAGACATTAATTAAAATTATTTTGGAAATTTATCCTGTAAAATATGAAAACTCTACTTTCTTCCTCAAATAGTTCACTAAACGCCTTTCTCTTATACTAAACTGAGTAGTAAAACCACTTTTTATTGAAGATCCATAATAAGAATTTCCAAAAAAAGTATCGGACTTATTGATTGCCTCTAATAACCATTTTATATTTCCTATATGAAGATATATTGAAATATCATTAACTATAAGTACAGATGTGGGCTTTTCACTATAATTTTTTATGATTTTTGAAGTCTTCTTATAATTTTTACAAGCATTTTCATATACTTCTTTTCTATTATTCGCATTTAGTCGGGGAGGAGTTATTTCTCCCTTAAATGTGATATTTCTGCATGTTAGGCTTTTTTCATAAAAATCCTTGATTTTTCCGCCTATATTCATATTTTTAATGTTAATTTGAGGTGGAGCAAAATCTAAAATACTTATTTCATTTTGAGGTATTTTTTTAGAATCAAGAAGATATTTGATAAACTTTGCAGTATAGTATGTCTTTTTTGTATTTGTTTCACCATACAATAAAGTAGAATGCCCAATTAGTTTGTTTAAATCTATATTATTATTCAGAATCATTAAAATTTTGAGTTGATTAATTCAAATTAAAATAGTTAGAAAAAACTTTCCCAACTTATTCCTGCTTTTTCTAGAACTGACAATACTATATATCCCATAAGACTTCCTGGTATTGAGCTCATAGCGAACAAACCCCAATAAAATAAAAAGCCTTCAATTGCAAAAATATCGCCAAATGGCATTATTAACTGCCCAATTGTTCCCCCAATAAAAATTGTTCCTAACGGTTCTAAGAATGCTGCGAACTCGACATATTTTGGAATTTTTCTTCGAAATAAGGTTGACAATGTTCCTACTACAAGAGCACCAGCTATTCCGCCATGAAATGCATGAATTGTACCAATCCCTATTGAAAATCGTAAACTAGCAATACCTAAAGCGGTTATGCAAGAAAATGTAAAACCAATCAATACTCCAGTAATAGCATTTATGAAATGGGCAAATGGGTTGATTTTTGTACCAGCTATTAGGAAATACCCAAAAGGATTTAAGGCACTTAATATTAATCCAACCGCAATAAAAATACCTGCTGCTACCATTCTTTTGGTAAAAATGATTTGGAAATTTCTTTTTTCATCAAAATCTTCATTATTGTTAATAGCAATTTCACTCATTTTTTACACCATTAATATCTAATAAATTCGAATTTTTTTATCTTATTATTACCTAACTTTCTGATAAATATCTTTAAAATTTAATCATTTCTTATATTAATAAAAGTTTTATTTTTAATAATCTTTAGAAAGAAATAATGAAGCTTGGAGATTACACAATAAATCCCACAAAAATAATTTGTGTCGGTACAAATTATATGGACCATATTGAAGAAACTGGATTAGGAATTCCTAAAGAGCCAGTTCTATTTCCTAAAACATTAAATTGTTTAATTCTAAATGAGGAACCAATTGTGTTTCCCAGATTTTTATATAACAATCGGAAATTTAATAGAGTAGATTTTGAAGTAGAGTTAGCATTTATCATAAAGAATAGGTGTAAAAATATTCCTTTAGAAGAAGTTTATAATAATATCCTTGGATATACCGTATTTAATGACGTGACAGCCCGAAAGATGCAAGTGAAGGACATAGTTGCAAAATTACCTTGGTTTCGATCAAAATCATTTGATACTTTTGCCCCAATAGGACCAAGAATCGCGAAAATAGATGAGATCATAGATCCTCATAATTTAAACATAGAATTAAAAGTTAATGGAGAAATTAAGCAGTCTTCAAACACTAAAAATTTATTATTTAAGATTCCTGAACTTTTAGAATATATCTCAAAACTTTTTACATTAGAACCAGGGGATATAATTGCTACCGGGACTCCAGCGGGGATTGGACCTATCCATCCAGGTGACATAATTGAGGCGTCAATAGAAAAGATTGGAATACTTACAAATAAAGTTATTTTGGAAGGTGAGTAAATGTTAAATATAAAAATAGGAAATGACACAATAAATCCTACTAAAGTTATTTGTTTAGGACGCAATTATTTAGATCATATTAAGGAAACAAGCGCACCAGTTCCTAAAGAGCCAGTTTTCTTTGTAAAGACTTTAAACACTCTGGTTACGAATAATAACCCAATTATATATCCTAAAATTTTATATGATAGTCAAGAATATAATCGTGTCGACCATGAAGTAGAGTTAGCATTCATAGTTTCACAAACTTGTAAAAATATCCATGCAGAGAATGCGTATGATTATGTCTTAGGTTATATTGTTTTTCTTGATATTACTGCTCGAAAAATGCAAATAAGTGATAGAAATATAAAATTACCATGGTATAGAAGTAAAAACTTTGACACCTTTTCTGCAATTGGTCCAAGAATAGTAAATTGTAGTGAGATTGAAGATCCTCACAACTTAAATATACAATTAGAAATTAATGGAGAGATTCAGCAACATTCAAACACAAAACATATGCTCTTTAGAATCCCCGAAATATTGGCATACTTGACGAAATTTGTGACACTTATGGAGGGGGATATTGTAGCAACAGGTACTCCTAGTGGAATTGGACCAATTCAGCCAGGAGATACTATTAAAGCATCAATAGAAAGAATTGGACTAATAACTCATGAAGTCATTTTAGAAAAAGAGTGATAATCTCAAATAAGAGTTTAATTTTTTTATTACCCACAGATATATAAATCAGTAATATCTTTATAAAAAGTAGCAGAAAATTAGCGCAATAATGCCAAAAAAAGTAATACTAGCTTCGGAATCTGTATTTCGAAGAACATTTATAACTTCTATGCTATCTTCTCATAAAGAAATAGATGTACTTGGAAGTGCTAGAAATTCAGATGAAACGCTTGAATTAATTAACAAACATAACCCCGATATCCTTATATTAGATATTGAATTTAATAACAGGGTTTGGTTAGAGTCATTTAATACTATTATTAAGGATTTTAAATTTTCTACAATCGTCTTAACTGATGTTGATCCTAAGATGGTAAGCATACTTGAAATCCCCTTTATTTTAAAATCTTACGATTTTGTATTTAAACCAAGAGGTATCTGGAAGGATGAGCTTCCAAAGATTAGAAATGAAATTATAACTAAAATACTAAAAGTAAATATCCCAAGAACTCATAAGATAGATAGTAAAGTTAGACTTTTAGATAAAAATAAATTTATTCGCCAGAGTCAGGAACTTAGAACAAAAAAAAAGGTTGAGACTTTAAATAAGGCAGAACAAAAAATCGAATACCCCAAATTACAAAGTATTGAAGAAAAAGTTGATCTAAGATCAGATAAGTATTTTCTTGATCTTTCACCAATTTCGGGGGTTAAGATAAATACTAAAATAATAGTAATTGGTGCTAGTGTTGGGGGTCCCAGAACACTACGAACAATTTTAAGCGAAGTACCACGTAATTTTCCTGTACCTATTTTAGTTGTCCAGCATTTAAGTCATCTTTTTATGCGTCAATTTGCCACATCATTAAAAGATATCTGTAAGGTAAATGTAAAAATTGGAATGAATTATGAGGAAATTCGCCCTAGAACAATATACATTTCTCCTGGGGCTAAACATATGCAAGTTACAGTGAAAAATAATAAACCTTGTATCAGAACCTTTGAAGGTGCGCCAGTAAATTTTTGTAGACCATCCGTTGATGTATTATTTTTTTCTACAGCTCGTGTTTATAAACAAAAAACACTAGGTATATTGCTAACTGGTATGGGTCGAGATGGTGTAGATGGTCTTAAAGCGATTAAAGCTGAAGGAGGTAAAACGATCGCGGAATCAGAAGAAACTAGTATTTTATATGGAATGCCTAAAGTCGCTGCAGAAACTGGCGTAGCGAATCTTATAATCCCTAACTACAAAATTATAGAGGAAATGATTAACTTCATTTACTAAAACTAAAAAAAGGATATTAATACTGTATAATAATAATGAACAGCGAAATTAGTGAAGAAATTGTAAATGAAATTCTAAAACTCATTTCAATACCTGGAATTGATATTGAAGATATCGAAGAGAGAGTAAATCTGGATTGTGATACAATCTTAAAAATACTCGAAGAAGAATATTCAAAAAAAGATTTAAATTTTGGGCGTAGACTGTGTTGTAGGTTTTAAAAACATCTATTAATATCTCCACAACCCATGAATATAAAAATTTGTTCTTAAAAAATTAATCCTAATAGGATTTAATTAATTTTAAAATGTTCATTTCGATATCAGTTCATAAAGTTTATTTGTTTTATCCCATTCTACAAGTTACTAAGTTGAAAAATATTTCTAAAAGGCTTAGGACGCAAATTAAAGCGGCTTCAATATTATAGAGATATTGAAATGAGTTAAAACACTTTTAATTTCGCGTTCTTAGCTATTAAAATATTTTATAAGTTAAATTGAATAAATCAAAACGGTGAGAGTATGTGAGTGAAAAAGGAAAAATAGTGGTAAAAGCGCTGGTTACTGGAGGTAGTGCTAGCGGTGGTCCCCCGATTGGTCCTGCTGTTGGTCCCACAGGCATAAACGGAAATCATTTCGTTTTCCGATGCAAATATTAAAGATGTAGTGGACGAAATCAACAAGCAAACAATGGTATTCAAGGGATTAACAGTACCCGTTAGAATTGAATGTGATCCCGAGACAAAGGAGTTTGTAATATTCATTGAAACACCATCAACTGCTTCAATGTTATTAAAAGAGTTGGGTGTCGAAAAGGGGAGCTCTGCGAGTTCAGAACAGACAATTGGCAATTTATCATTTGACCAAATTCAAAATGTCGTTGAAGCGAAAAAAGATAAGTTCTTAGATAAAACATATAAAGCTTCAATTAAAACAGTATTAGGAACAGCTTTATCAGTAGGAATGACTGTAGATGGGGAAAATCCTAGAGTAATCCAAAAACGTATAGATAATGGAGATTACAATGATAAAATAAAAGGTGAATTATAGAAATTGAAATTAGATGACAAACTAGTTATGAAATCTTTAGAAGCTGCATTAGAATTTTCGGTAATAAAAAAAGAAGGATTTAAAGATAAAACAAGAAAATTTGATGAATCGATTGATATTATTATTAACATAAAAGACGTAAATCTCAAGGACCCTAAGAACAGAATTGATAAAGAAATTATTTTATCTCATCAGATAATTACTAATGATAAACTGAAAATATGTGTAATTGCAGCAGATGAGATTTTACTAGAAGCTAAAAAGCTTGGTATTGATACTCTTGATTCTGACGGATTAGTAAGATTAAATAACGAGGAGAAAAAATATAAAAAGAAGTTTGTCAAGAAATATGACTTTTTCATCGTAGAAGATAAAATGATGAGAAATGTAGCGCGATACTTAGCGAGATTTCTTGGACCCATGGGTAAAATGCCAAAACCATTCCCCTCTGGATACGGAATAATTT
>CAZRBD010000214.1:0-5632 GCA_964598265.1 uncultured archaeon | reverse complement strand
TATAGAAATATCAACACCAGAATAAACACTGGAAATTCATTTCATTTAATAACAAGATTTTTTAGTTAAACAATTTTGTAACGAATAAATTTAATAAATAGTATTTAAAAAATTTTATGACCTTATTTATAATAGTAAAAATTTTAAACCTGTAGTGGTGAAAATATTACCAAAAGTGTTAAGTTTTTCTATCATTGGCCTTGAAGATTATACAATTAGTTTTGAGTATTATTGTTCTATATGCGACATTCAAAAATTCTGTAAATGGGGAAAAGAGGAACCATTTTCAATAAAAATTAGTTGTAGTGATTTAAATCGTGCTAAAGAAAAAGTAAAATTAGATCAACTTCAAAAATTACAGAAAACTGAAGATGTGTCTGTGTCCTATGAAGAATTAATCAAAAAAGTAAAAGTTAACTTACAAAATATAATTTCTCAAATTTGGAAAGGAAAAATTAAATCGCAAAAAGAAGAAATTAGGTGCTTAGATTCTCACAAAATTGATTCTATGTTAGTAGCTCAACAAGGTCAAGATTGGTGGCAAGACTTTAATAAGACAATGAAAATTATCAATAATGAATGTGAAAAAATATCATAGATTTAATAATAGCTTACTTGCATTGATTAGAACTAACTTAGAATTAAATCTCTTCTGAACTAAGATTTTGTAGACTTTAAATATTTTTTATTGAATAATATTATGGCATGTATTCTCTATTTCTAATAAATAAAAAAATTCAATCTCCAGAAGATTTATTAAGTAAAATAATTAATTGTTTGGAAAACTGGTGTGTGGCGTTCAACAACTTTTTCTTAATCCTAAATCAATACTTGAAATACATCTTTGTATTCATTCTTTTATTTATAGGAATTTTAACACTATCGCGGCTGAGAGGTGTTTATCGGGACTCTCGGTTAAGAGGTGTTGAGAAAAAAGAAGATTCATTTATGAAACCAAGATTAATTATGGGATGTTCCTATATCGTTTTAGGTTTTGGAATTATGTTTAATTATATTACCTACTTTTTAATTTGGGTATTAGATCCTCTGCCTGATAGGTTAATCTACAGCTTTATAGAATTTAGTGGGATTGATCCATTTTATATGAATCGAATTAAAGATGTTAGTGCTTCTTTGTATCCCCATGAGCAAACAATTTATTATTGTTTCTCTTTCGGATCTATTATATCTTTGTTAGATATCTTGTTAAGCCTATGGTACTTAATTAATAATAATCGTATTATTAATAATCCAAAAAGAACAATAATTTGTTTAATTACTGGTGTTGGGGGGTGTATCTTATTTGGATTTACGCCGGGCCTTACATTTTTTATTTAATAATACTCGCTTTAGTAGTTCTTTTATTTTCCCCCCAAATTCCCATCTATGAACGAAACATTTAAATAATCTATTTATGATAGTATTTGTTGCATTAGAGAATATATAATTTTTCAGTCACGCAAGATTTTTCAATCTCTAAAATGTTATTTTAGTCGCTACACGGGTTTATATTTGCTTGGAAAAGTTTAGTGTTGTTTTAATAAAAGTATATTTAAGTTTTAAAATAAAATGGGGTTAATAATATGGAAGTTGAATCAAATTTGAGTAGTTTATCAAATTCATGTCCTGAGTGCGGGGGGATTGAAATCCTACTACATGAGAGAGGCGAAACTGTATGTGGACAATGCGGTTTAGTAATAAGTGAAAGAAACGTTGATGTTTCTCATAGCGGAAAGAGAGCTTTTACAAAACAAGAAAAAGAGAGTAGAGAACGAACTGGATCTCCAATTTCAATCTTACTACCAGATATGGGTTTAAGTACAATTATTGATAAAAATAATATCAAAAGTCCTGATTTGAAAAGAGCTGCAAAATGGAATTCCCGTATGACATGGGATAAAAGAAATATGTTAATAGCCACTACGGAATTAAAGCGAATTAGTAGTAATTTAACTTTGCCTAACCACGTAAAAAAAACTGCAATTCGATTATATATTGAAGCTTTTAAAAAGAAATTACTAAGAGGGAGATCTATTAATGGTATGGTAGCCGCTTGTCTCTATTTTGCATGTAGAGAACGAAAAATACCCAGAACTTTGCAGGAAATATTAGATCAATCATCTGTTCATGCCAAAAATGTACGCAGATGTTATAGGACATTGATAAGAGAATTGAATTTAAAAGTTCCCTCTACAGATCCTATCTCTCTTATTCCTAGATTTATAGCTGAATTGGATCTAGATGCAGATGCAGAAAACACCACTGTTAAAATTGTACAGAGATTTATATCTAAATATTCTACAAGTGGAAAGGATCCTAAAGGCCTTTGTGCGGGAGCGTTATATTTAGTTTGTAGAAAGAAAGAGAAAAAGATTTCTCAAAAGGAAATCGCGAGCCTAGTAGGTGTAACAGAAGTAACCCTTCGCTCAAGGTACAAAGAGTTGATAAAAACGTTAAACATTTTGGTATAAATTTTTTTTTATTCTTCTTCTTTTTTTAACATGAGTTTGATAAAATCAGGTAACGTTAATAGATATCCTTGAGCATTTGGGAGATGTTCTTTGATTTTAATAAACAGATGACAATAATTCTCTGCTTTTTCTTTTTGTTTTAGCACATCATTTCTTGTTTGTTCTCTCACAGGTTCAACCGGGATTCCTCGCATTACTGAGCGAGCAGGAACAATCAAACCGGGTGGTACCTGACTTCCATTCAGAATTATTACACCTTCTCCTATTGAAGATTCTTCATATATTAAAGATCCTTCTTTTATTTGAATATAATCTTCCAAAAAACAACCCAATAGTGTCACTCCAGACTCAATTATATTATATCTACCAATATTTATGGCGCTCTTTTGTGATCGGGTAAACATCATAACTCCATTGAAAATTGTTGTGTATTCCCCTATGTTAATTGATGAATTTTCTGCTCGAATTATTGAACCCGGCCATATAATAACATTATCATTAATATGTACATCGCCAATCAATGTGCTTAATGGACTCACGTATGATTTAGAACTAATTTGAGGTTTCTTATTATTATATTCGAATAAAGGCATGTTTCTTATTATTATATTAAATTAAAGACATGTTTTTTTTTTACAAGGTGCATGACCTTAAAGCTTCAAAACCATAGTAAAGAAGCATATTATATTAAATTTAATTTAATTTTATTTAAATTTAAGTTTTTACTCTATTTCTAAAATTATTCATAAATTTAGTATATTCCTTTTTATGATTAGCTCTCCAATTTTTAATAGTTGTTCTAGCAAGTTCGGTACCCTTTGCAGTTAGTCTATATTTATAATAATTATTATTAGAGTCATTTTTTGTTGTATCAATCGATATCAAGCCTCTTTTTGATAATTTGTGTTTAATTTCATTAAACCAATTTTTAAAATAATTTAGAGCTTTAGTAATATCTAAAGATGTGAATGTCTGATTAGTATCATTAATTATTAAAAAAATTTCAACCAGATATTTTTTCCAAATCTCGTTATATTTATCTATCATTGACTTTAGAGGATCATATATTTTTAACATTTTTTTTGTGTGTAAATTTTTAATTTGAATTATTTTTTTATGTGAGTTTTCAATACCTTCACAGAGTTTTTTATGAATTTCTTTAACATCTTTAACATAACTTTCTCCAATAATTCTCTCAACATTGCTTTTAAAATGCTTTGTTTTTTCTATACTATGACAATTTGCACATATACAAATACACTCCTCATTAATTATTTTTTCAATTAATTCACTTACGTTTAATGTTTCAAATGCTTTTTTGAAATTTGTTTTTTTTATATACTTATTAAATAAAGTCTTATTGGCATGATGAATTTCAAATGATTCTAAATTATTTTTTGTCGAAATTTTACCACAACACGGACAGATATAATCTTTTCCATATAATTGTTCAATTACAGCTTTTCTTTTAACCCATTTTTTTAATTTTTGAATTGCAATAGTTTTGTATCTATTTATTTTTCTAGAATTCTCTTTTCCTTCATCAGTTATGAGATGTCTATTTATAGTTTTCAGAATTAAAATTATTATTTCTTCAGCAGAACGCTTTTCTCCTTCAATATCATAAAATATATTATCTCTATTGATAAATTCCTTAAAATATTTATAAAATTTAGATGTTTCTGCTTTATGACAATTTTTGCATAGAATTTCTCCTCCTCCTTCTTGAGATTCTAATTGAAATTTCCCTTTATTATAATTCATTTTTGACGCATCTCGTAAATTTATGTATTTCTCTTTACTTAACTTTTTATAATGGTGAAATTCGATAGCAGGAAGTATTTTGAAATCAGCACAAGATGGACATTCAGGGTTCATACACTTACCATTGAATTTAACTGTAACTTTTTTTCCGTTGATATTAAAATCAAAAGTATCTGTTATGAGCTTAAATTTATTTTTAAAAAATCTTACTTGTCTCTGCTCAATGTCAGAAATATTCTGAAAACCCTTTCTCTCAATTTTAAAATCCTGAAATGTTTCTTTAAAATGATCAAATATTTCTGAAACAATTTCAGCTATATTGTCTAAAGAGTGCCCACATAAATCAATTCCATCATTTTTGAGGTTTTGAGAAAAAGGAAAAATTTCAAACATTTCCTTAATATTATGGCTATTGATAATCTTTAATTTAACTATGATTTTAATTAAATCTAAAACATATTTACTAAAATATTCTTTATATTCTTTAGATCTATTATTCATGTCGATTTCTTCGATTATTAAATTGCATATTTCATGAATCATTCCTAAAAGTTCATCTGGTTGCTTTCTCCTCAGTAGGTTTTGATAAATCCTTCCACTAATTTCAAGCATAATTTTATGCTTGATTTTAAATGATTTATGTTCTGGTTGTTTATATTCAATATATTCGCTTTGTTTTTGAACCAATGATGGAACTTTTGGCTCTATCTGCCCCACTTGATAGGTTTTGAAATATCGATCATTTATGCGGGATAAAGGATTATCTGAATTTTTAACAGTAAAATAGTTAGGTAAAAAATAATTTTTAAAATCATTTTGTAATAAAGTTTTTAATTCTCTTTTTGAAAGTCTTCCCAGTAGAAAACTAATTACTACTCTATCTTCTTCTGAAATATCTTTTTTTTTGATAATCTTTATTAATTTAGATTTTTCATTCATCTTCAATTCTGTACTCTTATATAAATTTTGCCTTATAATCTCCTTGAATTTATCTAACATCGAATTATCTCCATTTAAGATCTCTTGGACAGCTTCTTCACTTAATGTTTTTAATTTTTGAGATAATTGCCTGATGTTCTTTCTTCCCTCAAAGATTAAACTTTGTTCCATCCATTTTCTACTATAATTGTCATAAGTTCCAGGAAATATATTCAAAATTTCAAATAGTTCTAAAAATCTTGGATTAGATTTTTCAATACGTTCTTGTATGAGTTTTTCTTTATCTACTTCCAAAATGTTTTTGTTAAAGAGGATAACTCTAATTTCACAATATGTTTTAATTACAGCTTCTAATTCTTCTTTAACTTCTGTCGAGATCTCCTCGTTTGGAGTTTCATGGATAAGATTATTTAGTAGAAGTGCCCATTTCTCTTTTATTTGGAAATTTTTTTCCAAGA
>CAZRBD010000213.1:0-5742 GCA_964598265.1 uncultured archaeon | reverse complement strand
CCAATATACAATTGGACCACTTCATCTCCTGCTACTTTTCCTGTATTTTGAACATCAACGGTGGCAATGACTTTATCATCCTTTAATTCAACTATTAAATTATCATAATTAAATGTGGTATAACTTAAGCCATATCCAAAAGCAAATGCTGGGTCATAGCCTTCTTTTTCAAAGAGTGTATATCCATGATAATATCCGTATTCAATTTCATTAACGTTAACATCAAAAAAAGGTAAATTTTTAGGATCCTTAGGAATTGTAAAAGGTAGTTTTCCACTCGGATTGACATCACCAAATATGATATTTGCTAAAGCATTTCCTCCTTCTACACCAGAATACCAAGCCATTATAATGGCCGGCACTTGATCTTTCCATTCTTCCATTATAATTGCACTCCCTCCAATGAGAACAACAATACATTTATTATTTTCATTTACCACAGTTTGAATTAAATTAATATCTTCAGCGTGTAATGAAAGTATCTTTCTATCTCCACCTCTTTTAAGTTCTTTGATATATTCTCCTTCATCTTTATAATTTAATCCTACGACGATTATTGCTATATCTGCCTCTTTAGCGATTTTACAAACGCGAGGAATTTCAGTTCCATTATCATGAACCAATTCTATAGAGTCTCCTAAATAATTCTTAAAACCTTCCCATGGAGTAATTACTTTTTTAACTGATACATAGCTACTGCCATGATCTCCTGTATTTTTAATTTTTGCATATTTTCCGAAAATTGCGATTTTCTGAATCTTGTCTTTATTTAATGGTAAAATTCCAGATTTATTTTTTAGGAGTACCATACTTTTTTCAGCAGCTTCAAGTGCTACTTGATAATGTTCATAACATCCAATCAATTGGGGGTCATATTTTTGTGGATCCTCTCGGGTAACAAACCTTAAAATTGTTTTCATAACTCTTCCTGCAGCTTCATCAATCATAGCTTCTGATATTTTACCTTCTTCTAAAGCCCTTCTGATTTTTGTGAACCTAAAATATTTCACTCGAGGCATCTCAACATCTAATCCTCCTGTAACTCCACCGATAGTATCTTTCACTCCACGTATCCAATCGGAATGTACAAATCCCTGAAAATCCCAATCTTTTTTTAGAATATCTCGCAATAAATAATCATTATGTCCGCAAAACTTACCTCGTAATTTATTATAAGCACTCATTATTGTAGCACATCCTTCTTCCACGCAGCGCTTAAAATGAGGAAGATACACTTCCCGAAGCGTTCTTTCATCCATTATTACATTTACTTTAAATCGAGAAAATTCAATACTATTAGCTACAAAATGTTTTGCTGTTGCCATAACATTATGTTTCTGTACACCTCGGGTTAAAGCAGCTCCAAATTCCCCTAATAGGAAGGGATCCTCTCCGTAGGTTTCTTGAGCTCTTCCCCAAGCGGGATGACGTAAAAGATTAATACAGACACCTCCAAAAAGATTGCCACCGTGGGCTCGTACTTCTTTTCCAATAACCTCACCGACACGTTCTTCTAAATCTAAATCCCAAGTCGCTCCACGTGCCATAGATACTGGAAAGCATGTAGATCCGGGGATGATTACACCCCGTGGACCATCAGTAAATTTAAAGGGAGGTATTCCAAACTTTTTTAAGCCAGCAGCATCATATGCTCGTTTACCAAATCCCTTATCCATCATTATTTTCGAAATTAAACCATTTCCTCTCATTTGACTCACTTTTTCTTTCAACGTTATTTGATTGAGAACCCATTCTACGTAATCCTCAATTTCTTGTTCAGTCATACCCTTTTTGATTTTATTCATCTCTTTTCTACAAACATACCTAATTTTTCCATTATTATAGAAAAATTGCAATTTAAAGTAAATTTTACTTTTTTAGTTGTCTTTAATGTATAAACGAAAAACTTAAAAAATTCAGCAAGAATGTGAATCTGAGTCTTCCTATTAATAATTAATAAGAATTAGAATTAAATTCAAACAATTTGATATTGTATTATCACATTATTAAGTCATAATAGTAATATATTCTACCATACTTAGAGTGATTTATCTTCATGTTAGCTGATGTTATATCGGATGATTTATCGAAAGCTTTTCTTTTTTGTAATGAAGCCATTGTGAGAGCCGCTCTCGAGTCAGATGTGAAAGTTGTAGCATTTTATCCCGGATCTCCCGTTTCTGAGATATTAGATACCTTTTATAAAATTTCAGATAAATTTAATATAAAGATGGAAATTGCGACAAATGAAAAAGTCGCATTAGAAATTGTAGCTGGAGCTTCAATGGGTGGGCAGAGATCATTGACAGCATTGAAAAGTGTGGGTTTAAACGTGGCTTCGGACACATTTTTCAGTTTAGGCTATACGGGGGTAAATAAAGGATGTGTATTAGTTTTTGCTGATGATCCTTATTGTCATTCATCTCAGAGTGAGGAAGATGGCCGTTTTTTTGCTGAAAATGCATTTATTCCCATGCTGGAACCAACAGATCCAGTTGAAGCAAAAGAGATGGTTAAAGAGGCATTCAATATATCAGAAAAATTTCAAACGATTGTGTTAGTAAGGACCACAACACGAATTAATCATCAATCTACAATAGTTCCATTACATCCTATGAATAGGACTGAATTCACTTCGGGGAGTTTTAGAGGTTTTAATAGAAAATATGCTACAGTTGGTTCAAGAGCAAGAGAACTTAAATTGAAAATTTTAGAAAGGCGAGAAAAGATAAGAAATGCTTTTGAACAATCTCACTTCAATTCGATAATTGAAGGAAAATTAGATTCTGGGGTGATTACTTCAGGAGTTTCTTATAATTATGTATTAGAAGTATGTAAGAAGCTTAGTATTAATCCTCCAATTTTGAAGTTAGGTACCACATACCCTCTCCCTAAAAATTTGATCAGCAATTTTATCAAGAGTTTAAAGGGTATCATCATCGTGGAAGAATTATCTCCATACTTAGAATTGAGAGTTAAAGCGTTATCTAAAGATGTAAATCCGGAATTAAAAATTATTGGAAAAGAATCGGGTCATTTTAGTGAAGCCTTTGAATATAATATTCCTATTGTGTATAATGTATTCAAGCAAATTTATAATATAGAAACTGAAATAAATTATAGAGCCTTTTTGGACAAAAGGAATGAGTTAAAAACAATTTTACCAATTCGCATTCCAGTTTTTTGTCCGGGATGCCCCCATCGTGCAACTTTCTGGACGCTTAATAGAGCATTAGCTGGGAAATCTAACAAAATTGCTTTCATGAATGATATAGGATGTTATTCAATGCTCCTCTTGAATAATGAGATATATTCTAAATTGAATCCAGATGATTTACTCTTAGCAATGGGAGCTACTTTGGGAACTGGAAGCGGAGTTTCATTAGCAGCAGAAGAAAAAGTGATTTCAGTCATAGGAGATAGCACCCTTTTTCATGCTGGCTTACCCGGTATGGTTAATATTTGTCACCATAACGAAAATGTGGTAATTATTGTGTTAGATAATTCAGTTACCGCAATGACAGGACAACAAACGAATCCAGGAACGGAAGTTTCCCCCGCAGGACTTTCTAAAACTAAAATTCAAATCGAGGACGTTTTGAAAGGAATTGGTTTTAAAAATATTGTAATAAACAATTGTTTCGAAGCAAAAAATTCTATTTCTGCTTTTAGAAAAGCTATAGAAGAACAAGGACCTTCGATTATTATTTCTCGTGGACCTTGTGCTCTTTGGAACGATAGAAATAAGCGAAAGAGAGGTGAAAAAATCCAACCTTATCACGTCGATCAAAACATATGTCATAAATGTCATACGTGCATGCGTGATTTCTACTGCCCCGCAATAAGTATGGAATCTATTGAAACTGATTATACTGATGAGAATGGAAAAACATGGAAGGGTCATTCTTCACATATATCGCCTGAGTTGTGTGATGGATGTGGTGTGTGTTCTATTATATGCCCTTACACCAATCATGAAGCTCGAACTGATAAAGATGTAATTAAAGTCTATGAAAAAAAGAGGGAGGTGCGACATGACTTATAATATAATGACTGTCGGTGTTGGTGGACAGGGTTTAATGCTAGTTTCCAACATAATAGGATTAACGTGTGCAAAAATTGGGTTAAATATAAGAACTGCAGAAACTCACGGGTTAGCTCAACGCTCAGGGTCCATATACACCCATATTCGTATTGGAGATGATGTACTATCACCCCTAATACCTTACGGAGAGGCAGATGTACTCCTTGGGATGGAGGCTATTGAAACACTCCGCTATATTGAATATTTAAAACCAAATGGAAGCATCATATTAAATAATTATATGTGGCAACCTGTTCAAAGTACTTTTACCCGAGTCCAGAATCCTGAAAAGCAATATATTTCCATTGAAAACATTATAGAACAGTTAGGAAAAATTACAGATTCCATCTTCAGAATAAATGCATTGGATTTAGCAAATCAAGCTGGTCATTCACTTACATCAAACATAGTTCTATTAGGAGCTTTAGCCACCATAGAAGGATTTCCGATTACTAAAGATCAATTAAAGGATGTACTTCCGAATATGGTACCTGAGAAAGCAATTGAAGCTAATTTAAAAGCTCTATCGTTAGGATTCGATGCTGTAAGATAGTAATAATCAGGTAGTTGTATTTTAAAAAAAAATAAAATGTTTGAAGATTGTTGGATAACTTTTAGTAATTTAATCGATTTGGTATTAAATTAGGGATTATTTTTTATAAATTCCACCATGAGATTAGCCAGTTCAGGACCTTTATCTTCTTGTACAAAATGTCCTGCATTTTTTATTGTTGTATGCTTTTGTCCTTGCGCACCGGGTACGATTTTTTGCCAGAATTTATCACCCCCCTTGGTAACAGGATCACTATCAGAAAAAGCAGTTAAAAATGGTTTTTTCCATTGTTGAAATAGCTCGAACGCTTTTTTATTTGCGTCATGCTCAGGATCATCAGTGTTAATTGGAACTAAAGATGGTAAAATTCGAGCTCCTGCTTTAAAAGAATCATCTGGAAAAGGTGCTTCATAACCTTTCATAATTTCTTTCGATAATTTAGTGACTGTTGCACCTTGAACTATTCTCTTTATACTAAACTTTGTAGCTTCTCTCGAAAATTTTCTCCAATTCATAAAGGCTTCACTCATCTGTTGCTCTCCAGTTGGTAGTCCTCCATTTGATAAGACGATTCTCTTGAAACGTTCTTGATTTTCAATTGCAACTCTTAACCCTATTAGAGAACCCCAATCTTGGCAGAATAAAGTAATACTTTTAAGGTCAAGCATTATAACTAAGGAAGTTATCCATTCCACATGTTTATGGTAAGTGTGATCACTTTGCTCAGTTGGTTTTTCAGATCGTCCGAAACCTACTAAATCCGGTGCTATTGTTCTAAAACCGGCTTGGACTAGAATTGGAATCATATGCCTATACAAGAAAGCCCACGAAGGTTCTCCATGCATAAGTAAAATTATTTCAGCGGCATCTTTAGGTCCTTCATCTACATAGTGAATTCTGATGCCATCGACTTCTGTATAATTAGGTTTGAACGGAAAATCAATAAGGTTCTCAAACCTATCATCGGGCGTACGTAATAATTTCATAAATTTTTCAACCTCATTTCTTGAAATTTTTTTAATTACATCTTTTATTCTTATTTTTTTTTTAATTTGTAATAAATTCGATTAAATAATTTTTTTTCTATTTTCAATTCAGAATTTAA
>CAZRBD010000212.1:0-5753 GCA_964598265.1 uncultured archaeon | reverse complement strand
GAGAATAAAATTATCCTAAATAACCCATAAAAAAGAATGTTTGAGTTTTATTTGGAGTTTTTTGCCAGATGACTTTTGTTAACTATTCAATGGCTTCTAAATGATAAGAAGATCCGAATTGTTCCAAGATTCATTCCCACTCATTCCCACAATTCTTGCATGCGTTTTTTTTTCCGTACATTGGTTTAGATCCAAAATAACTCAGGATTTTCAATTTATCTTCGATAACTTTTATGAAGTGCCCGACAGCACCACATTTTGGGCATGTTTTACGTCCTTCACCTGTTAAATCCACTTTTCTTTCTTCAGGTTTGAGAGCATATATTTCTTCCTTAAATTTTTCTATTTGCTTTGTTTGCTGTTCAATTGATTCATCTTTCTCTTCAATTATTTTATTTAACTTTTTAATTTCTTCTTCCTTCGATGATAATGAACCATTCAATTCATCGATTTTTTTATTTAGTTCTGAAACTTTTGAATCTAACTCTGATTTTAAATTCGCGATTATATTCTCTTTATCTTCTAATTGATTTTCAAGCTCATCTTTATTTTTTAACTGATTTTTAAACTCCGAATTTTTAGAGACTTGTTCATCCACTTTTTTATTTAAATCCTCATTTTTTGTCTTTAGAGTATTTATAGTATTTTCTGCTTCTTTTAGTAAATTTTCTTTTTGCTTTAGATCGTTTGTTATTGATGCAAGTTTCTCGTTAGCTTGAGCAAGTTCTTCTTTAAGCGGTGTAATTTCATTTTCAAAATTAGTATTTTCTGACATTATTTAAATTCACCTTTATTTTTTTAAATTTATTAAAATATAAAACGTCTAAATTAAATATTTTCGTTTTTTGAATCTTAATTTTAATACTCCAATATTCTATTACATTAAAATAAAACCAATAATAAGTAGAGTTTGTATTTACACGCCTGTTATTAACCAATTTCCCTAAAAATAAAAGATAATAATTAAAATTGTTAGTTGAAATAAATATATCAATTTTTAAATCCACTAAATGAAATGTTCTTTTGATTTATTTCTTGCAAAACCTTAAGTTGTTCTATAAACATGTGGTTAGATTTTAATCCATATAATTGTTGTTTTGCTTCAATCCCTCTTTTCTTTCGAGTCTCAAATTCACTAGGTAATATAAATTCTAAATTTTGTACATTTTTAATTTGTTCTATAAAACTATCAATTTCTTTATCAAACACCTCTATATTTCCAATAAATTGAGAGAAAGCAGCAGGGAGATTTCGGTGAACTTTCTTAAGTTCTATTAAAAAATTAATTAATGTCTTACTAAATTCCATTCTAACAAGAAACATCTCTTTAATTTCTTCAACTTTCATCATAAGATTTTTTAATAATTGAAAATTTAAAACATCAGCTTTTCTATGTTCAAGAGAGTTTTTTAACCATTTTACTTTATCAGAATCATCTGTAAAACCTTTTGTTAGATGTTCTTTGATCTCGTTTTCAATTTCTTGAATCTGTTTAAAATTATTTTCATGTTTCTCATGGCTTAAATACTTTGGTAAAGAAACAATTCTAAATGATTCTTCTTTCTGTTCTAATACAGAAAAAACAATTTTAAATATATCCAATAATGGTTCATAAAGATATTTTATTATAGAAAAATAGATTTGATGTTCAGCAATTTCCACATTTTTAGAATAGAATTTATTTGGCTCTAAATTTTCTCTTAAGTCTAATAAAATAATAAAAGAGTCTTTTAGGATTTCCAATTTTCTTTTCGCATCAAGAGGTATTGTAAGAAAATCGTGAATAAAATTATCATAAAATGTTTTTATATAATCAAGATGTTTAAGAAAGAATTTAAGAGCAATTACTATTTCACCATAGAGAGATGAATCTAAATATTGTTTTCCAATCGGTTTAACTGCATTTTGAGACGTATATACTTCCACAAGCTCTTCAGGATAATCTTCTTCAACAAGATCAGTTATTTTAATAAAATATTCTTTATTAGAAACAATGCTCATAATTGTTTTAAGGATAAATGATTTCCGATATATAGCTTTAAAATCTTCCTCAAGTATTTTTTGTATATTATAATCATTATCATTCTTCCTTTCTATCTTAGCACTTTTTCTTTCTTCTAAATGGTCTCTTATTTTAAGCGCACGAATAGTTGCGTTTTTTCCACTAAATATTTCGATAAATACTCTTGCAAGCATAATATATGCGACTGATCCTGTTAATGCGCGATCAAGAGTCTCATCAATTAGTATCTGTTGAGATAATAAATTTAATAATTTAGAAATAAACGGTTTTTCATCCGTTCGTGGTAATTGAGCAACTTTATCTTGAAATTTAGGGATAATATGCTCCATAGGAAATGTCATATCCCATAACTCATTTAAAATTTTATCTCCATGTTTATTTTGCAGTATTTCAAGATATCTTGGGATTGCCTTGAAGATGGCAGAACCCCATTTTTCATGGTCTCGTGCTACAGGAAACCCTTCATGAGAATTTATCATTAATTCATGAATAGGAGGTGCTTCTTCTATGATTTTAGGCCCTATTTGTAATCCAAAAGTGTGAAGAAGGATATCATTAAAAGTTGGTTCTTTTACTTTAAATATGGATTCTTTACTTTTTTTCAAGAATATTTTATAAAGATCAATTAAATTGCGTGCATTTTGATTTGAATGCAAGAGTATGGATTTATTTATTTCTTCTTGGTTAAGATGGTCTAATTCTTTAATTGAATATAAAAAAGAAATAGTACTTGAAAGTGTTTTTTCTAGATCTTCTGGTTCAATCAATTTTATCTTTTCTGAATATGTGAGTAAAAATTTCGCAATATCAGATCCAATATAAGACCTATGTGTAACAGGGATCTCTGGTATAAGGTTTAATATATGATCTATATAAGAGCTTGCTTTCTCTTTACTTATTTTTTCAGCATAAATTTTTTCAGCTCGTTTTAAAAAACCCCCTATATCTGTAAATTGAATATATTCGTCTTCCATACCACAAACATAGTTTATAATATCTTCCAAAGTGCTATCTTCTGTTTTTATTTCATTACAATCTCTTACATCTTCCAAAAATGCCTTAAATAATTCAATTAATCCTCTTAATTTTTTCTTACTTCTTCTTATTATATCTTGATTTATTCGGACTATAGTTTTTCCGCCTAAATCAGAAATTGCTTTAATGAATAGTAAAATATGCTTTAAAACCCTCTCTAAAGTCTCAGGTGTTAAATCATTAATGTTTTGAGAGAATTTAAATAAGTATTTTGCTATTTCTGAACTCATATAACTTTGAATTTCATCATCAATTTCCTTTAAAAAAAGAATAATATTTTCAGAAAATTCAATTGCTTTTGTTTGTCCTATTTTTCCAAAAAATTGTTTTTCAGCTCGTTTTATAAATAAATCAGTGTCTTTAAATGCAGTAACTTGAGTTTTTACCCCTAATACATATATAAGGATGTTTTCAAAAGTACTTTCATTTTCTAAAAATTCTCCCTTTTCTGCTTTTTCGACAAATTTTATCATTAAGTCTAATAAACTTCGGTATTGATTTTGGCTTTGCTTCATTATAACTTGATGGATTTCAGTTCTACTATTATCTGTTAGTTCCCTCAATACTTGAGTAAAGATTAAAATATGTTTCAAAATTCCTTCAGTCGCTTCAGATGATTTATCATTCAATGTTTGTGAAATTTTAAATAGAAGTCTAGGGATTTCTGATCCCATATCTCTACTAAATTGGCTAGGAATTAGCTTTAAAGCACGTTTGATATCTGCAAAATATCTATATGTCTTTTCTTCGTCAATTTTAGCGATATAAGCTTTTTCAGCTCTTTTTAGAAAGATTTCCATATTATATCCCGACACTTACTTTTTTTTTTGTTGATTTTTTCCTCTTTTAGGAAATCTCTAAAATAACGTAAAACTAAATTAATAAAATAGTTAAGTTTCGATAATTTAATTATTATGCATTTATAATTAATTTAATACCAATTATTTGTAAATCTTTGAAGAATTTTAACGATAAACTTTTTATCAATATTAATTTCTCTCATTGTCCAGAGTTTAGTTTTGTGACCATTTCGTTTCCACTTTTTATTTTTCTGAACAAATTTCCAGCTGAATCCTTTTAGTTCTTTCAAGGGGTCTTCGATACCCTTGGGATTTCCTGTCTTGGTGAAAGCTATGTTTGTTTTCTTGATTGTTTTTAATTAAGTAACTTTTTACTGCAACAAATTTTAAAAAGATACTTTTTACTGCAACTACCAATTTTATATCTCAACAATGCAATTAAAATGAGGTTTGGCATGTTTTCAGGCAATAAATTAACTAATAATTTTCCCTATATTTAATAACTCGGGTGATATAGGAAAGTAGATTTGTATATTCTTTTCATTTAATCCGCTCCTAAACCTAGAAATAGTTCTTATATATCCTGAGAAATCTCCCATTAATTCTTCTTGAATTGGTTTCTTGGAATAAAGAACTTAAATGGTTCTGGAGGAGGTTCAGGGCGTCCTGGAGGAGGTATTGGGTGAGGATGTATCGGAGGGCGTAATGGAGATCTCTGTAATCGATTTTCAATATTAGAAATACGCTTTTCAATATCATCTAATTTTTTTTCAATTTTTTTAATCCTTTCTAGTAAATTAGGGTTCTCTATCGACATTAATTATCATTGGGTTTTGCTTTTTTAATATATACATTATTCTATTTCACTCAACGCAACAATACTTATCATATGGTTTTCATGGACTTTTTTAAAATAGTTTATCGTCTGATCCAATTCAGGATTTTTATAATCTAATGGTAGATGCTGATCACAGGTAAAACATGCTAAACAACGTAATCCATTTCTAATATTTTTATCATTTATTGCATGTTTTTCGTTCATTTTTTTATAATTCTTTCTTACTATTGATACTTTATCCTCTAAAAAGGGGTTTTAAGATTCATCTTTTACTCCTTTATATTTCTTTAATTTTCTTAACCTAATTTCGTATAATGCATTTGGATCAATTATTCCTTCTGCGATTAAATCCGGTGGAATCGCAATTTTATAATAATTTCCTTGTTTTTGTGGTTTTGCAGGAAAAATTATTACTTCTTTATTTACCATGTATAAATTATATATTCATTATATAAAAAATTAATGCAATCAATATATCAAGCGTATATAATATACAAAAGTGTTTAAATATTAAAAATGAATATTTATTATTTGTTAGAAAATTAAAACGTTCGTTATATTATTAATAAAATTAAGAAAAAAGGTGTATAAAAAATGGTTAAGAAAAAGAAAGAAAAGAAAAGGAAAGCGAAGCAAGAAGAGAAAGAAGAAGTAAAAGAGGAAGAGAAGGAGGAAATGAAAGAAGAATAGTAATTACTTAAATGTATATTAATTTAGAATTCTCTCGTTGTTTCCGAATAATTATTAACTTTTCCATAACCTTAGTAAATTTACTTAGAATAATAAAATTACAATTTATTGAGTCACATCCACAAAATGAAAATGCTTTAATAATTGAATGTATCCATAAAAATGGGGAAGAGAAATTTATTTCAAGATAATTTGAGCTAATATTGGATTTCGCCCTCTATTAAACTCTATTGAGTTTAATCTCTGCCTGATTTTTTTATAACTGTTCAGATTTCTTTTCTCTTCCCTTCTCTTTATGTCAGAATTTAGGTTACTAAATCTTTATTCAAACAAGAAGAAAAAGGAGATGAGAATGAATAAAGAAATT
>CAZRBD010000211.1:4460-5754 GCA_964598265.1 uncultured archaeon | reverse complement strand
GACGACGATACTCTTAATTGGGACTTTTCTCGAGGCCTTCTCAGCACCTTGTTTCGCCAAATACACCAATCCAGAGCAACAAGGAACTTGCATTGTAATAACCGTTAGAGTATTTATCTTTGCATCATCAATCCAACTTCGTATCTTTTCAATATAGGTTTCTTGTCCTTGATCTAGCTTAGGACATGCTATTCCTACTGATTTGCCTTTTAAGTATTCTGGGTGGAATCCCCCGATAGTATGGGCAACACAATCAGCAGAAAGTAGAACATCTGCTCCTATAAAGTAAGGTGCAGTAGGGGAGATTAAATGCATTTGAATAGGCCATTGGCGTAACTGAGATTGCACTTTCCCACTTGTTATTTGTTCTGTTTCACCTGATATTTCATCAAATGTCATTGTACGAGAACCAGGGCAGCCACAGGCAACATTTCCCGGCTCTTGATGTGTAACTTGTTCCCTTTCAATCTGTTTATGTTTTATAGTCTCTAAATGTTCCTCCACAGCCTCCTCATCAAACTCGACAGCTTCTCGTTCAATTATTTCAAGAGCACCCTCAGGACAACCAGAAATACATGCACCTAATCCATCACAGAAAATGTCATTTACTACTTTAGCTTTTCCATCAATAATCTTTAATGCGGATTCGGCGCAATCCACGACACAATTACCGCAGCCAGTACAGAGATCTTCATCAATTTTAATAATTTTTCTATTTACTAATTTTTGTTCTGCTTCAATCATAATTATAGAAAACTGAGATAATGTTATAATTTTTACTTCGAACATGTTCAATTTTGAATCTAAAAGAAAAACTTTAAAATAAGATTTTAAAATAAGATCTCTTTTTTAACTTGATTAGTATACTGATATTTACTCCTATCATCTCTGGAATGCTCTTATATGGAGTATTAAACGTAGAAATTTCAGGAGAATCTGTTATAACTTCACTTCCTATCAAACCCCGGAATCAAATAGCAGGAAAACTATTCTTAATGATGATAATTCAAACTTTAGCAGTTCTTTCCCCACTTTTAGGTTCATTTAAAGGAGGATAATAAAACTCGATCATAGTCTGCGCCCATGCAGTCTTTGCTAACACTTTTAACTTTTTTTCCTTAAAATTCAACTTAATACTTACTCTAAAATCTTTAATGGTTTTAACATAAAATTTTACTCTAAATACTAAAATTAAACCTTTAATTGGAAAGATTTTAATATTAATTTCTAAAATATAGCAAAGATCTTTACAGAAACCCTAGTCTGGTATAAAATTATAGTTTTACTTTTTAGG
>CAZRBD010000211.1:0-4360 GCA_964598265.1 uncultured archaeon | reverse complement strand
AAAGATCTTTACAGAAACCCTAGTCTGGTATAAAATTATAGTTTTACTTTTTAGGACTTGTTTTTCATTTTTATTATTTATGTAATTTTAATGGCCCTTTATATTGAGTGGATACAGGACATCCCAAACATCTTTCTTGTATAAAACCCTTACAATATTTACAACTAGTACCACAAGGAGTTTCCTCAGTTATGTTTCGGAATAAGGACCATCTTATTGGTAAATAATAGTTGTCCATAGTTTCACTCAAGAGCAAAATATTTGACTTTCTAACACCCTCAAGATTATGCAGCTCACAAAAATTTAGCATAGTTTCTAAAGTAGATAAATCTTCTGCGAAAAAAATTATTAAATAATTATATTCGCCAATTATTGAAAATAAACAGATCAATCTTGGACAATTTTCATAAATTTTTTGAATTTTTTGTTCAGCTTTTCTATCAATTTCTAAAAGGAGGATTCCTAACTTATAATCATATTTAGAAAAATTGAGTAAAACTGCCGGTTTTATACTCTCTTTTTCAATTAATGTTTCATATCTTTTTTTTATTGCCATATTAGACAAATTCTGTTCTTTTGCAATTTTAGAATAATTTACTTTCCCATTTTCTGATAATGAATTAAAGATGTGAAGATTAACTTCATCTAGTTTAAACTTATGCCTTTTTTTTTCTTTCATAACTTTCTTCGCAGAACTCTTTTCTTACAAATTGTAATATTCCTTTATAACGATGTAGTTATAAAATAAAAATTATGATTTCCATTTTACAATATATTTAAAAAGTTTCATATTACATAATGAAACGGTTTTTTTTAAATTTTATTAAAAATAGAACTAAATAGATCTGAAATAATAGAGTAATACTCTATTAAATTATGATTTATACTATAAAGGATAAAGGAAAATTTTAAAATTTTTAATTTTTAAGCACCCAATCCATCATAGAAAATGTCATTTACTACTTTAGCTTTTCCATCAATAATTTCAAGAGCACCAAGCACAATCGACTATGCAGTTCCCACAGCCAGTACAGAGATCTTCATCAATTTTAATAATTTTCCTGTTAACTATTTTTTGTTTTGCTTCAGTCATAATTAAATCAAATGGAGGTGAATATATAATTTTGAGTTCGAACATGTTCAATTTTGAATCTAAAAGAAAAACTTTAAAATAAGATGCCTAAACTATTAAAAATATGAAGATTGTAATAGTAGGAAATAACGTTGCTGGAACTTTTTCTGCTCAAAACATTCGATCACTAGATGATAAGGTAGAAATTAATATTTTTACTCAAGAAAGTTATCCTTATTATACTAGAGTTGATTTACCAGAACTAATTTCTGATAAAACTACAATTGAAAAGTTAATTGTTTTCAAGGAAGATTGGTATCAAAAAAAAAACCTAAATTTATATTTGAGTAAGAAAGCGATACGTCTTGATCCCAAAAAGAAAATTATTTATTTTGAGGGAGAAAGTGAGGCTGTTTCGTTTGATAAACTCATTTTAGCTTTAGGTAGCACCCCAAATATACCTCCTATTAAAAACGCTTTAGAAATGAGAGATAATAAAAAGGGCGTATTTACATTAAGAAGCATTAATGATGCATTAGAGATTAAAGAATTCGTAAAGAATAATGGAGCGAAGAAAGCTATCATTATAGGAGGTGGATTGCTTGGTTTAGAATTAGCAACTCAAATAAAAGAGGGTAATTTAGATACTACGGTTGTTGAGTTTTTTCCTAGGTTATTGCCCCGTCAGTTAGATGAAGATTGTGGAAACATGCTAAAATCAGAAATTGAAAATAGAGATATTAAAGTAATATTAAATGCTACTACAGAAGAAATATTGGGAAGTGAGAAAGTATCGGGGATTAAATTAAAAGACGGACGTGTTATCGAAGCAGATATTATTCTGATTCAGGCTGGTATTCGTCCCACGACAGAATTAGCCAAAAAAGGAAATATTGAGACTGACAAAGGTATAATTGTTAATGAATTTTTAGAGACAAGTAAAAAAGATATTTATGCTGTAGGAGATTGTATCCAATATAAAAATCAAATCTGGGGAATAATACCCGCATGTATTGAACAATCAAAAATAGTAGCAGCATCAGTTCTTGGGTTAAAAAAAGTTGAATACAAAGGAACAACACCAAAAAATACCCTAAAAATAATTGGTTTAGATTTAACCTCAATTGGGATTATAAATCCTTCAAAAGAAGAGAAAGGGGGTTGGGATATTTTGAAAAAAGCTGATAAAAAAAATTGTTGCTACCAAAAATTAATCCTTAAAGATAATAAACTTAAGGGAGCGATACTTTTTGGTGAAAATCAAGCATTGTCTTATGTGTACAAGAAGATGGAACAAGATGTTGACAGAGAAGAGGTAAAAAGATTACTTGAATTGTATACTTACGTTTGTGAAAATTGTGGTAATGAATATGATGAATCTAAGATGGAAATTCCTTTCAAAAACTTGCCAGAAGATTTCAAATGTAAATGCGGTCAAATAAAAGTCGGATTTAAAAGAAATGAATAGTAAATTAGTATCTTTTTAACTATATACGTGAGAGATTAATTACATCCATGTATTGCTGCAAAAAAAAGTAATTATATTATTGTGAACGAAGAACAAGAAGTATCGTTTGACGATTATAAATGCCTGAAGTGTCGTTCTTCAAAAAAATTCTTTATTAAAAAGAAAATCATGGAGAAAATTGAATATAATTTGAAATAGTTATAAATATACTTGAATCTAAATTAGTAACTATTTATAATATCTTAATTAGTAAATAAAAGTGGTAAATGATGGGAGATACTGAAGTTGAAATAACTCATTCAAAAAAGAGTATGGTTTCTTATGGTTTCGGTAAATTTATGACAGAGTTCCTCAACATAGCTTTCGGTGCTTATGCTTTTTACTATTACGAAGCTGAACTTGGACTTAATGTGTGGTTAGCTGGAGTAGGGTTCATTATATTTGCTTTATGGAATGCTTTGAATGATCCCTTAGTAGGTTACTTCACTAATCGCCCATTTAAGTTTACAAAGAAAAGGGGAAGACGGTTTCCATGGATAATGATTGGCGGTGTTCCATGGGTAATAAGTTATATCCTTATTTTCACGCCACCAACAACTGATCCAATTGGGGGTGCTTGGATTCTATTTATCTGGTTAATTTTTGCAACATGTCTCTTTGACTTTTTTGGTTCCATCTTTTTTGTTAATTTTGTCTCACTATTTCCTGACAAATTTCGCACGGAAAAAGAACGGAGAAAAGTTGCAGTAATTTCAACCCCAATCGGAATTTTAGGTATTGCTTTAGGTTCAATACTCCCTCCACTGTTTATAACTTATGGTGTGTTAAGCTCTTTTGTTATCCAAGGTAGTATTGTCGTAATTATATGTTTGGTGGCCTTAGGCCTTGCAATCCCAGGTAGTAGAGATGACCAAATTTACGTTGATAGATATCTCGCTAAAAGTGAAGTGGGGGAAAAACAAGAACCTTTCTTCAAGACGTTGAAAAAAGCAGTTAAACAAAAGAATTTTCAAGCATTTATAGCAACCTATACTTTATACGTATTTCTGACAGTTTCTATGACAGCATCAATACCATATGTTATAAAGTACATTTTAGGTATGGAGGCTAAAGCAATAACATTAGTAATGACTGGATTTCTTGTGGGAGCTTTAATTTCAATACCTTTTTGGGTTTATCTCGCACATAAGACGGATAATAATAGAAGAACTTTAATAATTGCTGCATTTACTCTTAGTATCGTTACAGCACCAATGATTATACTTGGAGATTATGTGTTGATTATAATTTCTATGTTTTTCTGGGGTATTGGACTAGGTGGTTTTTGGTCAATGTATCCCCCTACTTTCGCAGAATTAATAGATGAATCTGTAGTAAACTTTGGCAAGAGAGAAGAGGGTATTTACAACGGAATACTCCAATTCTTTGGGAGATTATCCTTTGCTATGCAAGCTATAACTTTTGCAATTGTTCATACACTTACGGGTTTTGATGCAGGTGCAACAACCCAAACTGATTTGGCAATTTTCGGTCTTCATATACATTTCGGATTAATTCCAATGATTGCAATGTTAATCGGGGCATTTATTTTACTAAAATTTTATGATCTCAAACCTGAAAGAGTAAAAGTATTAAAAAGAAAATTAATTGAATTAAACCTTTAAATCTATTTTTTTTTAAATTTGTATTATGGATGTATCTAAATTATGATTAGAACAATTTATAAAATATTAAATTAATACATTTAATGTAATCTCTATTTCAACAACAATATAACTGAATTAAAAAATTAAATATAAAAATGAAAAAATGAGAATATA
>CAZRBD010000210.1:0-5757 GCA_964598265.1 uncultured archaeon | reverse complement strand
ATAGAACAAATAACAGATATAAGAGAAATAGGTTTTGTTACTTCCGAGTATCTACCTCCTATATCTGTATTCTATGAAGGCGTTTTGAAACATCCATTTAGATTACTTTATTCTGCCTCGAAAAACTTGATTATAGGAATATGTGAAGTTCCTTTTCAAATACCCACTGCCTATAATGATTTAAGTAAGACTATCTGTAACTGGGCTCTCTCGGAAGATGTAAGAGCAAAAGAAATAGTAATTTTTCAAGGAATGCCACAAAGGGGGATCATTGAGGAATATCCAGTGTATTATGCTGCTGAACAGGAGATGATAAATCATCTTGAAAGCTTCGGAATTAATAAGGTAAGCAAGGGAATAATAGTAGGGCCTGAAGCTACAGTTTTAAACGAGGCTCTAACTAATAGATTACATGCCTATGCCTTATTTACTCCGGTATTAGAGATTCCCACCCCTGAGGGTGCTGCTAGTATCATTGAAGTATTAAATAAAATATATGATTTAAAAATAGACACAGCGTCTCTTATAGAACAAGGAAAAGAAATTAAAGCTAAAATGTTAGAATTAGCAGAAAAAGCCCAGCAATATCAAAGACAACAACAACTTCCCGGTTCTGCACAAGAGGGGTATACAGGTTATTTTCAATAGAATTCAAAGTATTTTTTCAATTATTTTTCCTTTTTATTTTTAAAAACTTTTTTTTGAAGGGGTTATATATTGGGAAGATTCAAAGAAAGATTTATTCCAGTTCAAATTAATCAAGAACTCTGTGTAAGATGTGAGAGATGTTTGAGAGCTTGTAAGGCAAAAGCGATATATTTTGAACAAGGAATTCGATTAATCAATTATAATATTTGCAAAGCGTGTTTAATTTGTGTTCAAGTTTGTCCTCGTAATGCTGTTGAGGTTACATCAATTGAACATCAGAATCAAGTTGTAAGTATTAAAATCGATCACGAAAAATGTACAATGTGCGAAAAATGCCTTGGAGACGATGGGAAATTTTGTCCTAAAAATCTATTTTACAAGGTTTCAGTTTGGAAATTAAATAAAGAGGAAGAAGGAATCAGGTTTAAATTTCATGAAATAGGTAAATGTGCTGGTTGCTTAAAATGCACTTCTTGTCCAGAAGGGGCGATAAAGCCCGTAAAATTCGAGATTTAATTACTTATTATTAATTTTTTAAGCTTTTTTCTCTGATTTTTTGTAGAATCAGGGGTTTAATCTCAGAAAAATCTGAAACTACCACAATACCTTCCATCTGTTTTAATTTTTTGATGTTTTCAAGTTCGATCTTTCGAATTTTTAAAACTAATGGAGATCCATCTGGGCGTGAAGTTACAATAGGTTCAGTATCTTGATCAGAAGGAAAAATATAGACTATCTGTCCCCCTTTGATAGCCTGAGCCACACAATTAGTTATTAAAGTATCGGCAATCCCATAAACAATCTTAGCTAATGTATTAGCAGAAACAGGGCAATTTAAAAATAAATCATATTCACCTAATTGCAACGGCCCAGCATAAAAAGGTCTATTAGCTGTCTTTTCTACTTTAACCTTTTTAACAGTTTCAGTTAAGAAGAGCCATTTTTTATACCATTTTATAACAGCTGCTCCTTCTTTTGATAAAATAACAGTTAAATCAACACCATAATCTTCTTGCAATTCTCTCATTAAATCAATAGACTCTTGAAGAAGATATCCCGTCCCCGTAATACCCCAAATTAATTTAAACACCCAAATCACCGAGTTAAATCTTATTTATTTTTTCTTATAGGAAGAATTAATAATTTATTGATTCAATCGTAAATAAAGTTATAATATAAATAACTAAGACTTCGCTGACTATCAGTTACATTGAGGGATTCAAACGTTGCGTGTTAAGGCAATACCGAGATAAGTCCAATGGATCCTCGTGTAATTGAAGAAGTATCTAAACGTTTAAACGAACCACACGGTAATTCAACAAGTCTCCATTCGATTGGCCAAAAGGCAGGGCAAGTATTGGAGAAATGTCGAACTATTGTTGCATCCTTGATCAACGCTAAGAGGGATGATATATTCTTTACTTCTTCTGGAACGGAGGCAGATAATATTGCAATCCTAGGTGTTGCATCAAAAAATCGGGAGCGAGGAAATCACATAATTACTTCTACTATCGAGCATCACGCCGTTGAAAATACTATTAAGCAGTTGGGGAAAGGATATTTTGAATTTACATTTTTACCCGTTGATAAATATGGACTGATTAATCTCGAGGAATTAGAAGAAGCAATAACGGATAACACCCTTCTGATAAGTATAATGTTTGCTAATAATGAAATTGGAACAATTCAGCCAATTAAAGAAATTGGAGCGGTGGCAAAAAAACATGGTGTCCTGTTTCATACTGATGCAGTTCAAGCATTTGGTAAAGTTCCTATTGATGTAAATGAAATGAATATTGACCTCCTTTCTGCCTCTGCTCATAAATTATATGGTCCAAAAGGAGTTGGCATGCTCTACATTCGTAATAAGGGAGTAAAAGAAGGATGGGGGAAGTATATAGAACCAATAATGTATGGAGGAGGCCACGAACGAGATATGCGTCCTAGTACTGTTAATGTTCCTGGAATTGCAGGCTTTTCTAAAGCCGTGGAAATAGCAATGGAAGAAATGGAACATGAAATAAAAAAGCAAACAATATTACGCGATAAAATTATAAATTGGGTTATTGAAAATATTGAAGATTCCTCTCTCAATGGGCATCCAACTCAAAGACTTCCTAATAATGTAAATTTTGGATTTAAATATATTGAAGGTGAATCTATTGTATTGGATTTAGATATGGATGGTATAGCCACATCAACTGGTTCTGCTTGTTCATCTAAATCATTGGACCCTTCTCATGTACTACTAGCTATTGGTTTAAATCCCAAAGACGCGGAAGGGTCTTTAAGAGTGTCGTTAGGCAGATTTACTACTGAAGAAGATGTAGATTATTTGTTGGAGAGATTACCCTCTGTAATCGAAAGGCTGAGAAAATTATCACCTCTTAAGAAAGGAGCAGAAAATAAGGTTATAGATGATTCTAAATATCATCACTACTAAATATTGTATTTATTATAAGTCTCTATAATTTTAATCATACTGGTATAAACTTCTAGTTGAAAATCGAACTTTTTTTTTATAAAGGAATCTAGTTAAGAATAATGAGTATTGAGGAATTTATCTTTTTAAAGAAATCTATTCCAATCGTGAAAAAAGAAGAACTGAGTTCTTCCTATAAAGTAAGATCGTATAATACAAAACTGAAATCTATGGAAGAGAATAAAATTCCTCAAAAACCTATTCAAGAGGTCCTCTCTCATCTTTTTTCTGAAAATAGAGTGATCTCCGAAAGAACGAAAAAATCTATTTCTAAAATTATTTATTGTATAAAAGATAGATTAATCATCCCCATTACAAAGTATGGAAAAGAAATCATAATAGCTCGTGATAAATTAATAGGAAACTATGGATGGTTTTTTTTTGTTTCTGAAACTGATCATGATTTAAAAAAAAAGAAGCTTAGAAAAAAAAAAGAGCCAAAAATTGAAAAAACTATAAGTTTAGATGTTTATCAATTCAAAGACTTAATAATACCTTTAAAGCAAAAAGTCAATATGCGATCATTATATCGTACTAAAGAATACAACAAATATTTAAAGCTGATTAAATCCAAGCAATTAGCACAAACTCCTATGAAAGACGTTCTTGATGACTTTTTCTTGAAGAATGAGCTCATCCCATTAGAAGAAAAAACAGGGATTAGAAAGATTATCTATTATCAACAAGAAAAAGTAATTGTGTTAAAATCTCTGATTGCTGATGAGACATATGCAAATTTAGAAACTCTTGTAAAGAAGTATGGCTGGTATTTCTATATTACTGGAGTGCCAGTCGGAAGTAGTGAGATTTCAATTGCGGTAGATAAAATAGATCAACGATTTAGTTCGGATCATTTTTCAACAATAACAGTTCTTGATGAGAATAATGATCTTGAGAATATAAGAATTACAATTTATCCGATTGTTCTTAAACCAAATCATAATTGCCATATCCTAGGAATTGGAGGGTTAAATATATTATTGGATTGTGGTCTATCAGAAAAAGATGAAGAAAAAGAAATTGAAGGGGACTTTAGACATATTGATGAATACATAGAAAAATTACCCCAATTTATCTTAAATGCTAAGGAGGAGAAGGTAAAAGAAAAAGGTGAAGAAGTTGCAGAAATTTCTCTTAATAAACTTTCAAATCCACCAAAAATAGATGCAATATTTATATCCCATAGCCACTATGACCATCTATCTGGGCTTAAAGAATTTATCAAACTATATCCTGAAATCCCCGTTTTATGTTCAAGAATATCTTTAGATTTATTCATGCTGAGAGATTCAAATTTCTTAAAACAAGAACAACATGCTGAGATAGAACAGGAGGAATATCGTAATATCATTCAAAATGTAATTTATGTAGAAAATGGTTCGAAAATAGAATTTAAAGAAAAAGATTGTTTTCTTTCTTTTTTTCACGCTGGTCATATGCCTGGTGCTTTAATGATGTTGGCAAAAGTCAATGACTTTAGATTATTATATACTGGTGATTACACCTATTATGATATAACACCATTTGCAGGGACACATCGATTTTTAAAACAGATATCACGTCCCATTGATTATCTTTTAATTGATGGTACTAGCGCACGAGAAGATTTTGGAAATATCTCAGATCAGTTTCACAGCTTAATTTTATTTTTAGAGCAGAAAGCAGAATATGGAGATACTTCGCTAATCGGAGCAGATCCTTCAAGCCTAGCAATAAGCTTCATGTTAATCTTTTGGAGATATTTCAGGAAACTCCAGTTAAGACGTGATTATAAAAATCGTCCAAACATATATGTTGATATGATGGTTAGAAAAAACATTCAAGTGATAAATCACCGTTACGAATATATCTATGGCCCAATTTCAAGATTAATTAGAGATAAGGCAAATCCATTCAATAGTATTAAATTCAGATGGTTTGATCACAGCAATTTAAAATTCTTAAGAAAGAAAAATAATATAATAATATCTCATCCCCCCGATCTTTCCTATGGATTAATACGGAATATTATTAATGTTGTTGGACGAAACCCTCATAATTTCGTATTTCTGGCAGGTTCAATCCACGAACCACCTGGTGTAGACTTAGTTGAAGGAGCTGAAGAAATACAATTTTCTGAGACATGGAAAATGCCATTTAGAGCTTTACTTCTAAATAGATTCGCCCCACACATGAAAATTAAACTTCACGCCGATAAGAACCAGTTACGAGAAATGATAAAAATATTGGAACCTAAGGAAGTGTGTTTTTTTCATCAATCAGCCAAAAAATTAATTGAAGTTGTTGAATATGTAAAGGAGTTAGGTGTTGAAAATGTGTCTTTACCAATAAAGAGAAAATTACTTATCCTAAATTAAAAAAGTTATTCGCGATTTTATGAAGTTAAATCGACTAAAATCAATTGTAAATGACGCCCTCAGAACTTCAGCTGCAACTGAAGATGGTTACCGCCTTGATCCATTTGAACATTATACTCCAGAAGAGGAGATCATAATTGATTTAATTAATGGCACTTTCTCCTCTGAAAGGGATGATGATGATGTGGAGAAATATTATAGAGCAATATCAAAGTGGTTTCTTGACGTTCTGCCGAAAGAGGGGCTCTCTCTTGATGTAATTGATAAAGC
>CAZRBD010000209.1:0-5770 GCA_964598265.1 uncultured archaeon | reverse complement strand
TAAAAGATGTTTACATTTTTAAACCTTTGTATACAATTCTTAATTACAATTTCTAAGGAAGTTAATTTAATTTTTTAGTTTTGATAAATTTTTATTTGATTCAGCTTTTCTTTGATTAAGAAAGCTATTAGAGAAAAGACCAATCTTAAATTCCTTGAAAATGGTTGAAATAAGAAATAAGAATAGTCCTATTGTAAGGAGAACCTTATGGACAATATATAACAAAAAATGTTTTTACTGTAGTAAGTCAATACCTTTTAATAATTTTCAAGTAGACCATTTGATACCTGAATCATTAAATAAGGATGAAGCGATTAAGCTATATGATCTTGATGAAGATTTTGAATTAAATAGTTATTATAACCTAGTTCCAACATGTTTTCCCTGTAATAATCGGAAAAGAGCGGCAGTTTATAGTAAAAATGCTATTTTATTCTATTTAGAAGAAATTAAGAAGAAAATCCCTAAAATAATTTCTTTAGAGGAGAAATTTAAAGAGAGGGATAAAAAATCAGAATTATCTGCTGCTTTTAGCACAGCTCTCAATGATCTTAGCCTTCCTGTAATTCTAACCATTATCAAAGAACAAGAAATCAAAAATTATCAAAAAAAAATTCTTCAAGGTACTATTGATATTATTTCAAAACTTGATATTAAAAATGTTCTTGAATTATTAAATCAGAGTAAAGTTTTATCTGAAGAAGGAATTTCTCTTTCAGTATTGGCCGTAATAGAACCAGTTGAATATAATATGGCGGATGGTAATGTTTTTTATAATAATTTCGGATTCATATTTTGGTCAACTTCTGAAATGTTGAGAAATAAAGTTCAACAAGGGAGTAAGAGTTTTTTCGTTGAAATGACTATGAAAACTCTTATGTTTGCGGAATTAGATGATATAATTAATAGATTAAAAGAATTAGCTATTGAAGAACGATCTGACTTTGAATATTTGTTTGAGATTATTCAAAACTTTTTAAACATCATCCTTTTTACAACTCAAAATGGTCGTTTAATCCATATGCTACCATATAATGTCAAGAATAAGATCGGAGAATATTTTTGGCTTTATATTGGTACTAAAGAATATAAGGAAGATGAAATTATAAGAAAACACAATGAAAAAAGAGATTATTGGATACAAGAAGGGAGTTTAAAACTTAAAAACAGTTATATGATAATAACATCTGAAATTTAGTTTTTCTTGAATTCTTCTCAGAAATTTTTTCCATAGATCTTATTTAGGAAGCGTTTAAATTCTTGATTATTAGCTTTACTATTTCTCCTACAAGTTTAATTAAATTGTAAATTTAAATATAGATCATTTATTTCTCCATATTTTATGTAATTAAATTCCACTGGAAGGATGTTAAACATTTGTTCCAAAGTTTCTTTAGCTTCTTTCTCTTTATTATTGTTAATGTAAATAATTGCTACAATCTTATATAAGTAATATTTCCTTCCCGTGATTCTTTTTGGATTAATTCTTTCAATTAATTTATTCAAATTATTTATAATTTTTAATGAGAGGGAACTAATTGTGCTTCTATTAAAATATATTTTCTCAAGTATTATATCATGATTTTTGTTGTTACTCCAATTTATCATTTTTATAATTTCTAAAAATAACTTCTCCGTAAATGTAACTAATTCTGTCTCATTCCCGGCCAATAATTCGTGTGTTAAGACATCTAAGATTAATAAATTGAAATATATTGGATCTTTTTTCATCTTTTCAAATTCAATAATCTCTGCTGTAATTTCAAGAAAAAGTTGAGGATTTATTTCTTTTTTATCTGTTAAAAGAGTTAAAATTTTACTCAATACCCAAATAGTATAATATTTTTCATCCCATTTTAGCTCAGGCTTCTTTTTAAACAATTTTATTAGCTGGTAAGCCTTTAGTTCTGCACCCTTGTAATAACCTTTTCTTAAATCAACTAAGATATTAAAAAATCTCAGTTTTTCCTTTGGAAAATCTTCTAACCTCTCAAGATATTTCATACTTTTTGAAATTCTATCCTCTAAATCAAGACTTCTGAAGCATGATAGAAGAAAGGATACATATTGTTCTTCTAACCATTTTTTATTCCAATCTAACCTATCAATTTCTTTATATTTCTTGAGTTCGTTATACCTATAATCATCAAGCAATGGTAAAAAATCGTCTAACTTATTTGCTCTATAGGCAATTTCACCCCATTTTTTCAGTCCATATTGTTGAATCTCTGGATTTAATAAATTATATATATGATATTTTGTTTCGGGATATTCATAACCCTTCGAAATTAACAGTAAACTTAGAAACTCCGGTATTTTCCTATCAGTATTTAAAGCCTGAGTAATAAACTCTAATAACTCAAATTCCTGATTAAAGGTCTTCTCTTCTATGAATTTTATGATTTCAAATAATTGCTTTACATCCTCATTTTTAGATGTTTTAATATATCTATCAACTTTTAAAGCCCATTTAAACGGATTCCAAGTTAAATGATTCTTAAAATATTTGAAAATCTGCTTTTCAATTCCATGAATTTTAATTTTTTTAGGATTTATACTCCAGATAGTTTTAAATAGAATAGTTATATTATTAATCTCCGACAAGCCTCTCTTAAATCTCAAATAATGAAGATTTAATAAATTGGGAATCGAGCTATTCGGAAGAAATTGATATAATTTTGTATTCAATTCAGTATATTTCTTAAAATCATTATTAAAGGAGTAATAGAGCATTTTTAAAAGACTAGAAACAATAGGGAATGCTTTTTCAAAATTCTCCTTATTTATTATTTTAAACATTTCATCAATATATCCAGTTATAGCGTAGGAACTGGCAAGAATTACCTCATAATAATCTCTTTCTTCAGCTGAAATAGATCTTAATTGATCTTGGAGGATATTAAATAATCTCTCTAGAATTTTTGCTCTTTTCCGTACCAATAAACTAATATTACCAATAGATTTCTCAATATCGGTTTTAAAAATTAATTCTTCCAGAATATTTTCTTTCTCTAGTAGAATGTTGATTTTATTTTGACCCTTTACTATCTTCTTGATATAATACTTCTTTTCCTTGATTTTTAGATAATCTGGAAAGGGCCGGATAAACCATAAATTAGTAGTAACTTTAGATTTATATCTTATATCCTCTAGAATATTTTGATAAGCTTGTACATAAAAAGTATTAGCTTTAGTTAAATCATTTAAATTTAAGAAACATTCCGCTAAATAGATTGTGTTAATATTAAAGGGTGATAAAGTACTACTATGAATATTTTCTAATACTCTAGGGGTTTCTTCATTGAACCCTAAAATGTATTCTAAACATAATTTATACTTTTTCTCATTATATAGGAATTCTATTAAGGAATTTTTGATTAAAACAGGGTCATGCTGCAAATTTATGCTTCGATTTACAAATATTCCATTATCTTCTTGATCTTTAATGTCAATAGCATGCTCAATTTTATCCAATAGAGTTAATATTTCCTCCACAATTTCATAAGAATTTAATCCAACTTTTTGATAACAGATGATAAGATCTTTTGTAAGTGTTTTTGCTGTAGTATTGAAAGGCAACTTTTTATTTAAATCAATTAAATAATCCTTATAAACTAAAATCGCTTGGTTATACTTTCCAGCTCTTTTATATAACTCTGCAAAATTAAATTCATGAATTTCATAAAGATACGAATGACTTATTACATGTAAATATGGTATATTGTACTTAATCTCCTTTTTGATTAGTTCAGCTAATTCAAATAATCTCAAGCCTTCGTTAAATTTATTTTGTTGAAAATATAAGAAGCCTAACTCATTTATAGCCCAAATATTATTTGGTGCGATATCAAGAATCCTTATAAGAGTACTCTCAAGATTCTTTTCTCTATTGAGTGCTTTTAACATTAAAGCTTTAATTTTCAGTGGAATAATTTTACATATAGAATTTTTAACAAATTGATTTATGTCTTTTAATCGAGATCTTATTTCTTTTAGAAATAGATCTCTTTTTTCTTCAAATTCGCTAACATCTCCTTCATTAACATCAAATTCAAGTTTCGACATAAGAATTTCTGAGAATTCGTGAACTTTTTGAATGAACGTAAGCTCCTCTGATTTCTTTTCCTCCTCAGTAAATCGTCTGTAATTGTTTAGAAAAATTCGAAAAATATATGATTCTAAAAAATTGTTCGGGAAGTAATCAATAATGTCTAAATAAATTTTCAGGGCTTTAACAATCGACCCATTCTTTTCCAAAACTTTAGCATAATCTAACTTAAAATCCATATCTGAAATGATTAAATCAAGAATTTCTAAAATTCTTAAATTAATTTCATTATATCCATGGGATTCTAAATTATTAATAAAAAATCTAATGATATGAATAAATTTAGGTAAATCTCCAGTTGGATTAAATAGATTAGTTAAACTCTTGACTAAATCCTTGTTATCATTGAAATTTTTATTCACTAACCCAAGTATTATATTAGAATATGCGAAAAATAAGCTATCAGGGTATATTTTAAGAGCTTCATTTATTACTAAATCTATTTTGTCTATATTCCATTGTTGAATGGAAAATAGCAAATATATCAAGTTTTCTAACAAAAATTCGTCAGTTGGATACAATTCTAAGAGTCGCTCGTTAATTTCAATAGCTTTCATTCTATTAGGAAATTTTTGATTGAAAAAAATAAAACCAAGAGTAAGGAATTGCTCAGTATATTTATTCCTTAAGGAGATGCTTTCTGTTATAAGTTCTTGAATAAAAGGTTCTAAACTCATCTTCCACTTTTCATAAAACCAAAAATCACCTCTTAATTCTATAGAATAGTTATAAACAAGAATTTCTAGGAGTGAAAGGTTATTTTTTAGATTATTTTTATCTTTTAAGTATTGATCAACTAGTAGATCGATCCTTTCTTTTATTAGATCCTTAGAAGCCCCTTGCGTAAGTAAAATTGGCGGAATTTCATCTGAATCTGAAGATAACAGTTTTCTTTTTAGTTGAAAATCGATAATTTCCCTCTTTGCATTATTCATCAGAATAAAAGGCATTTTAATTGGTGTTTTAGCGGAAATTAAGTCCTGAATTAAGATTTTTTTGATTAAATAAGAAATTTCCAATTTGAAATCGTTAATAAAGTTGCTATATTCACTAAAATCTTGATTAAGCTCATAAATAACATTATTTATAATATTTTGAATTAGAGTTTCTTTAGAGAGATAAAAAGAGTTTTCCTGCCAATAAATTATTTTAAGATAGCTCTTGATTAATGGGAAAATAGCTTTTATGAATTTATCTGATTTTAATAAAAAAACTAAGTTATCTCCTCTTTCAATTATGAAGAGTTTTTCTTTTAGTAAGATACTATTATTAATTGTTGCTATAAAATCAGATTTATATGGAGCGACTTCAAATCCCTTCTCAGTAATACTTTTTTTCCAGATTGGATGATGGATTAAAATTTCAGAAAGAATTTTCAGTAAATTAAAGAATTTCATATTTTCGGGACCAGGAATAGATTCTTGAATTTGAATTAATTGGAATTCATTCAATTCATCAAAAAATTCAAAGATCTGTATCGTCCAAGGTTCTAAAGCGTTATTGGATGCCTCTAAATAATTTTTCAAAAATACTTTTTTATTTCTTGAAATAAAATCCCAGATAACTTTGTTTATATTAAATTCTTTAATTATTTCCTCTATATATTCAATCTCCTATTTAATCAATTAATCAAGTTTAAAAATATCCAATACAAATATCATG
>CAZRBD010000208.1:0-5801 GCA_964598265.1 uncultured archaeon | reverse complement strand
CTATATAACCCAATAAATTGGTATCTCTTCACTGTCTTTTCCTTTAGCAGAAAATGTTCTATTTAAATAGTCTAAATTGTAATAAGATTCTATTTCTTCCTCACTAAATTGATCAAAAAATTTTAAACTAATTGGTAAGTAATATTCTTGGTGTAAAATTAATACAAACTCGGATTTATAAATACTTTTAATATTCTTTGCTACATCATAATGATGGGAAGCAGGATGAATTATTTGATTATCTACTTCTTTAATAAAAATAATTGATTTTAATTTAAGTTCCTCATCTCTTTCTTAATATGGATAATTAAAATATATAAAAACTGGACCCTATCCAAATTCAGAAATTATTACATTTTTATTTGATGTATAATAAGAATACCATTGGAGACTTATCACTTCTCGTTCTTTTAAACTAAATCCTTGTTTGTAATTATTTCCTATTTCTTGTAAAAATCCTTACAATCTTTTCAAAATAATATCTTAAAAAACAAGATGAAAGGTCTAGTATTAAGTTGAACATACCTATTTTAGAATATCCGTACTCACGATCATAAACTTTAACTGGGCATTCTACTACTTTACTTTTATCAATCAAAGCTAATATAATCGCCTCAGTAGCATAAGCGAATCCATTATATTTTGCACAGTTAAGAGTAGATATTAATTTTTTACTAAATGCGCGAAACCCGTTTTGGTTGTTCATTATCTTTTGACCAAACAATAATTTAAGTAGTTTTTCTATGATTGCTTCTCCTAATCTTGTTATTATTGGTAAATCATAATGATTACTACCTAAGTATCTTGAACCAATCGTATAATCAGCTTCCCCATTGAAAATCGGTTTTATTAAACTAATTATATCTTTTGGGCGATGTTGACCATCAGAATCCATGGTTACTATCACTTCGCCTTTTGCATGGTTAATTCCTGTAGTTACTGCTCCACCATATCCTTTGTTTCTTTGATGTTTTAGGAGGGTTATTTTTCTTTTACCATTTACCTTTTGGATTTCTTGTACGCTATTATCTGTCGAATTATCATCAATAACGATTATTTCAATAGATTTACCATTAGGAAGACTCTCTAATATTTGTTTAATTGTGCTTTCTTCATTATAGGCTGGTAGAATGATCGATATTAGAATTTGATCTTCTTTCTGTCTAAACTGATCTAGGTAATCATACAACTCCTGAAATCTATAACTGTTCTCTTCGGATAGCTCTAATCCTGGATCTTTTAGAGTTAAACCTATTTCTTTTTCAGAACTCAGTGTTTTCAACGATTTTGCCCTTTAAATGGATTTTATTAATTTTTGATGAATTTTTTAATAATTTTTTTTATTAAAATAATATCATATTAAAAATATAAATTTATTTGTATCGATACTTATTTGAGGAAATAACAATTAGGACTAATTTAATTTAACTTTTTTATAAATAAAAGATTTTCCCTTCAGATAGAAATAAATAATGTACATGTAGTTCGTCGAATTGATCATCAATTCAAATAGTCTGATAGAATTAATATTATTATTGGAATATATAAACATTCATTAAAAGATCGTAAATATAGCAGTTTAGTAATATAATTTCAGAGGGGAGATTTACCCACTTTATAGTTTTTAAAAATTTTAAATAAAGTTTCAAGATGTTTCTAAAAGTTTTCTAGTTTCCTTCATATAAATTAAACCCTCCTCAAGATTATATATTTTTAATTCAGTTCCAATTAATTTTTTCAGTTTGCTAATATCTAAACCCGCATTTTTTGGCCGTATTGCTTTTTGCTTAAAAAAATCGACTGGAATAATTAAATTTTTATTGTATCCAAATACTTCAGCACATTTTAAAGCTATTTCATATCGATTTATCGTACAATTTCCTGCTGTATTATATATCCCTTTAGCTTTTTTTTCAATTAATTTTAGAATTATTTGAGCTAAATTTATAACATGAGTCGGTGAATTAATTTGATTTGTAATTATTGAAACATGGTTATTTAATTTTAGATTATTTAAAATCCAAGTTATAAAATTCAATTTTGTTTTATTCCAGCCGTATAACACTGCGGCTCTACAAATTAAATATTCAATCCCGGAATTAAAAATGATTAATTCTGCTTTATACTTTGTTTTGGCGTAAAAACTTAAAGGATTTGGTATATCAGTTTCCTTATAACAATATCCTCTTTTTTTCTCACCATCAAATACGAAATCCGTGGACAAAAAAACTAATTTAGAATTTGTCTTTGTACATACCTTAACTATATTCAAAGCCCCCTTTACATTTATTTTTGATGCAAGTTTTCTGTCAACTTCACACTGATCCACATTAGTCATTGCTGCTGTGAGAATAATAACATCTGGAGATATTTTAATAATCTTTTTTTCTGATTGTTCATAATTCGTTATGTCAATTGTATAAAAGGGAATATCAGAGGGAAGATTAGAACTCTCTAAATCAGCGGCAACTAAATTAAGATCAGAATTTTTAGTTTCTTCTGCGTTTCTAAGCTTAAATAAATTTCTCCCTAAAAAACCGTTGGCACCAATAATCAGAACTTTATTACAATTTTTATCGGTTTTTATATTGTTGTTCATAATAAATAAGATAATTTTTGTTTATTACGTTATTCAACCATTCTTTATTGTCAGTATACCATTGAATTGTTATTTCTAGTCCCTTATTGAACTTTATCTCAGGTTTCCAGCTTAAATCTCTTGTAATTTTATCATGATTAATAGCATATCTTAAATCATGTCCTGGACGATCCTTTACAAAGTTTATTAAAGATTCAGGTTTATCTAATTGTTGTAATAATTTTCTAACTAAATCAATATTAGTAATCTCAGAATTTCCACCGATATTATACGTTTCTCCTATTCTTCCATCTAATAAAATTTTTAAAATTGCTACGCAGTGATCAGTTACATGAATCCAATCTCTAATATTAATGCCGTCTCCATAAACAGGGAGTTCTTTATTATTTAAAGCATTATTAATCATTAAAGGAATGAGTTTCTCAGGAAATTGATATGGTCCATAATTATTAGAACAACGAGTAATATTGGTTGGCAATCCATAAGTTTTATAGTATGCATTCACTAAAAGGTCAGCTGATGCCTTACTTGCAGAATAGGGGCTATTTGGAGATAAAGAAGTTTGTTCTGTAAAAGGGGGATCTTCAAAATTTAATGACCCATAAACCTCATCAGTAGAAATTTGTATGAATTTTTTGATTTTATTTTTTTTAGCAGCACTTAATAATGACTGTGTTCCCATAATATTAGTATTGCAGAAAGTTGTTGGATTATCAATTGAACGGTCTACATGAGATTCTGCTGCGAAATTAACAATATAATCAATCTTTTCTTTTTTAATTATTTTATCAATCGATTCAAAATCACAAATATCATTTTTATAAAAATTATATCGAATCGGATACTTTCTATTAATATCCTTTAAGTTTTCTGCGTTACCGGCATAAGTTAATTTATCCACATTAATTATTTTGAATTCTTGATTTAAATTAAGTACATATCTCACAAAATTACTTCCAATAAAGCCCATTCCGCCAGTAACTAATATATTTTTCATTTTGAACTTTTTATTTTATAGATAGATAAAATAATTACCCCATTTTAATTCCCCAATCATAATCAATTTCTGGAGTATCATAAGGCAAACGATATTCATCAGGATCATCAGAATTATATAATTCTGTTGGACAATTTAATACTATAATTTTATCCTGTCCAATCGCTTTAAAACCATGCCATATGAAAGGTGGAATTGTAATCAAAAGTGGATTTTTTTCTCCAAAAAAGATCTCATTCAACATTTTATAAGTAGAGCTTTCCTTTCTATTATCATATAAAACTAATTTACCATTTCCGTATACACATACCATATTATCTATTTGGATTTTATGCATATGCCAGGCTTTAACCACATTTGGGAATGCTATGGTAATGTAAGCTTGACCAAATTTCTTAAACATCAGCCAATCAGATCTAAAACACTCTTGTAAATAACCCCTTTCATCTAAAATGGGTTTTAAACTTTTAATTATAATACCTTCGATTAAATCCATCTTTTTTTCCTTAATTTTAATTAATTAGATTACTCTTGATTTAAAATTTAAATTTATTTTATAGTCGATTTTATAAAATTACTGGATTTAATCAGAGTATCGAACGTACCAGCATCAGACCAAAAACCATTTACAAATATTGCTTTTGTTTTAAAATTCTTAACGTAATAATTATTTACATCAGTAATTTCTAATTCCCCTCGTTTTGAATATCCAATTTTATCTGTAATCTCCTTTATTACATCATAGATTTTTTCATTGTAAAGATACAATCCAGTTACAGCAAAGTTACTTTTTGGAATTTTAGGTTTTTCTTCAATAAGTTTAATTGTATTATCTTCACTTAATTCTGCTACTCCAAATCTTTCTGGATCCTTGACTTTTTTCAAAAATAAACAACACTGATATTCATCTGAATTTTCAAATGTCGTAATTTCAGACCTAAAAACATTTTCATAAATATTATCACCTAATATAACGGCAATCTTATGGCCCTTAACAATTTTTTTGGTTAAATATATTGCTTCTGCGATTCCTCCCGCTTTTTGTTGATAAACATAGTTAAAATTAGCATTAAACTCATCGCCATCTCCCAGTAATCTTACAAAATCACCAACACTCTCACCTCCCAGAACAATAGTAATATCTTCTATTCCCGATTTTGTGAGAGTTCTAATTACTTTATAGATCATAGGTTCATCGTAAACGGGTAAAAGGTGTTTGTTTGTTACCTTCGTTAAAGGAGATAACCTTGAACCCGTTCCTCCCGCTAAAATAACTCCTTTAATAGTGATCACCCTTATTTTAATTTTACTCGTTTAATTCTAAAAATTCTAAATCTTTATTATTAAATTTAATTCATCAATTTTAAGATTTCTTAGATTTGAAAATAAGTAGAATCAGTGTTTCTAAACCATTCTATTTTTTTCAAAAAACTTCAGATAAAGTGTTTTATTTTTCAATGATTGTGATTTTATTCTAACGAGATAAATATATTGTGGGACAGAAAAATTAATCTGTCTTAAAATCGAAATTTAATTGAATTGATGCAAGTTTAGCACTTTAAATAAAGAATTTGTTTCGGAGTTCATTTAATTCATCCTATCACTTCATAAACCGTGCTTAAAGCTTATAAAATAATAATTTTTATCATGATTTAATATATCCTCCAAAAGATAATAAAAATTGCAAAAATCCCTTTCAAGTGCTCAGACAAGTGGATAAAACAAAAAACGAAATTATTTATTTCTTTGCAGATTCTCATTTTTATCGCGAAAATAGTGAAATGAGTAAGAGGAGCTTTAGGATTAATGCTTGACAACCTAAAAGATAATTTGTCTCAGATCTATGCAATAACAGAAAAAAATATTAAACTACAATTAAGACATAAATTAAATTGGTTTTTAGGTCTGATATTCCCAATAATAGGGATAGTATTACCCTTAGTAATAATGGGACAGCTTTTTACATTAACTGATAATTTTGGAGATTGGAATAGAAATAATTTTGTTGTATATCAATTTACTACATATCAGATAATGTTAATTTATCAAATATTAAGTCGATTTCAGTCAAATATTGCACTAGAAAAGGGGATGATGACACTCACTGCTATGTTTATTGCTCCATTTAAGAGGATAAATTTGCTAATTGTTATTTTATTTACACACATAATATTAATTTTAATTCAATTCATAGTTTTTTTTGTT
>CAZRBD010000207.1:0-5801 GCA_964598265.1 uncultured archaeon | reverse complement strand
ATAGTTTCAGGAAATTTAAAACCTAATTTTGGGCGAACAGACATTAAATCAGAAGAAATTCAATGGAAAAGTGTTATTAAAAATATAAAAGAAAGTGAGATGCGAAACCACTTTACAGCAATATCTCACGGTAACAGAAAAATTGCTTACAAACAGCAAGTATTACGCGTACTTTTTGAAAAATATCAAGGGAAAACTGTTCTTGAAATTATAAATTCAGAAAATGATGGTGTTAGTCCAAAATTCTTTCAAAATATTATGGATTATTTAGATATTCATGCGATCTCAGAAAGATTCTTAGAACAATGTTCTGGTGGTGAATTACAGAGATTTGCTATCACTTTAGTTCTCATTAAAAAAGCAGACATTTATGTTATAGATGAACCATGCACTTTTCTTGACGTTAAGAAAAGAATTAAACTTGCCCAGTTGTTCCGTGCGCGTGCAAAAGGGTTTGGGGGCGAGGAACCATGTCCTGTATTAGTTGTTGAGCACGATTTAGCAATATTGGACTATATTTCAGATATTATTCAATTATTTTATGGAGAACCACATCAATTTGGTATAATTTCAAGACCATTAACAACTAAAAAGGGGATAAATGCATATTTAGATGGTTATCTAAAGGCTGAAAATATCGAGTTTCGGGAGACAAAATATGGGTTCAAAATCTCGTTTAGCGGTCGGACATGGAGTAATGCAAAAATTTTTACTCAATATGGAAAAATGTCAAAAACTCTTGGGTCTTTTCGTTTAGATGTTAATCCTGGAGTGATTTATGCTTCTGAAATCTTAGGAATAGTAGGTGAAAATGGCTGTGGAAAGTCGACATTTGCTAAGATTATAGCAGGTGAGTATGAACCAGACACAGACTCAGAATTTGATGGAATCCCGGCAGTAGTTTCTTATAAACCTCAATATATTACCCAAAATACCTCTCAAAGTGTAAAAGATTTCATTATTGAACATGCTCAAAACTATAACTTTTCTGAAGAAATGTTAAGAGTATTATATAGACCTTTAGGAATAAATGAATTGTTTGATAAGCCATTATCAACTCTCTCTGGCGGTGAACTACAAAGGGTTTATATTTGTGCTTGTTTAGCAAAGCGGGCAGACTTATATTTACTCGATGAGCCCTCAGCGTATCTCGATGTTGAGGAACGTATTCATATTGGACAGATAATTAGAACACTTACAAAGCGAAATAATGCCGTAGCAATATGTATAGAACATGATATTCAAATTGCTGATGCTCTTATCGATAGAGTTCTTTTATTTACGGGAAAGCCAGGAATTCACGGAAAAACAATCGGTCCGTTAAATAAACGTGAGGGGATGAATTTGTTTTTAGAATCTATTGATGTCTCTTTCCGCCGAGATCCTAAAACGGGCCGAGCACGGTTGAATAAAAAAGGTTCCAGATTGGATCGAGAACAACGGTTATCTGGTCAATTATGGGGGGTTATAAAAAAAAAGAAAAAAAAATATTTATATTAAGCCGTTTAAAAATTTTAAATTTTTTAGAAAAAAACAAAGTCTCCCTTATCTTAAATATAGTCTCACATGCTAGCTAATTATCAATACTAAGATTAATTAAATTATTAGAACAATATTTTTAAATTACCATAATATAATAGAAAATATCAAATGTGAGGTAAGACAATGCCAAAAATCGTACATTTTGAAATAAATACTGATGATCCACTACGAGCAAAAAGCTTTTATGAGAAAGTGTTTAATTGGAAAATTGAAAAATCGGAAATGCCAATGGATTACTGGATGATTACCGCAGGTTCGGAAGATGAACAAGGTATTGATGGTGGATTACAAAAACGAGAAGATACAACTGATATTGTGACTAACTACATTGGAGTTCCATCCATCGATGAATATAGTAAAAAAATTGAAGCAAATGGTGGAAACATTATCACACCAAAAAGTCCTATTCCTGGAACCGGCTATTTTGCATTATTCAAGGACACTGAAGGTAATAAATTAGGAATTTTTGAATCAGATGAATCTGCTCAGATGTAAATTCTAACTAAAGTCAATTCTTTTTTTTTATAAATGTACTTTCAAGCAAGTATTTAAATTTCGACTGAATTACTTCCATCAATAACTTTTACATTAGAAACGTAAGGAATTTTTTGTACGTCTGATAATAGTTCTGCTTTTGAGTCGAATTCACTTGAAAATTCTCTCCTCTTTCTAAATGATAACAGTTTTGTTTTTTTCTTAAATGTTACAATAAAACTAATGCGATTTGTGTTTTCATTAATGGAATCAATTCCTAACATATTATAATATTTCAGATGTCGCACAAAAATGGGGCTTAGAATTTTCGAATAATCTTGAGATACGGGAAAGTCAAGTTCCAAAATATCTTGTGCTAAACCTTTCTGCCCGAATTTTGTATATGTCATGAAATACATTAGGCTACAACCGACTGTGGTGAGCATTATTCCTATTAGATAAAATCGAGTTCCACATGCCATTCCGACAGCCATTATAAAGAAAATAAATCCTACATCTCTAGTTTCTTTTAGAGCACTTCTAAATCGAACAATGGAAAGAGCCCCAACCAATGTAAAAGCTCTGGCAATATCAGTCCCCACAATTACCATAATCATTCCTACAACTAGCCCTAACAATACTAGGGTCTGAGTAAAATTTTGGGAATAAGAAATACTTCGATGAGTTCCTCTATATGTAATCGCAATCAGAATTGATAATATTATACTCCAAAACAGAACAATAATGATATCTGTTATTTCTATGGTTGAAAGATTAGCACTTAGACTTAGAAAAGAGTCCTCAATAAATTTCCTAAAAAAATCGTCTAACCACATATGAATCAAAAATTTTTGTTTATCTTAAATTTTATTAGATTAATGCCAAGATTTTTGTTTTTTCTAACCCAGTAACAAATTTGGAAATTTTATATTGAACACAATCGTTTTTTTGAATTATTTTTATAGCCCAATTTGGAATAAAATTATTGAATTTTACCTCCATTATACAAATTCCTCGCGGAATAACAAATTTAGATCCTCCTCCAAATTGAAGATCAAAATTGTAATTCCGTATTACCACATTCGTGTCGAAGGTTATTCTAAAAGTTTTTTCAACTTTTGAAAGATAAGCTTGTCTTTTATAAGACACAATACATCTAGGTTTTAAATTATATTTCTTATATAAAAACCATATTTCCTTCAAAGTGTTTTTATCTTGTGCTGACGCCTCTTCATAAAACAATTTCGCTTCTTCATGATTATTATCCAAAATATTTATTGCACTCTCAAGAGGTACGTAAACTCTACTCTTTGCAACATTTTCTTTAATCTTCTTCTTAATCTCAATGAAAACAAATTTCCTATTATTTTTAGAGAAATTTGGATAATATCTTATTCTTAATTTATGCCGGATTGCGATTCCATCTTTTTTTTCGAGAAATGAATGTTGGAAATTTGAATCAAAATATAAACTCCTTACTTCATAATCGTAATTATTTTGAGTATGAGGATCCTGTCTTATGAAAGGATGAATGAATTTAATCAAATTATCTCGTTCTTTTAGGGAGATTTGATATTTTATTTCAAATCGGTTAAAATATTTCTGTTGTCTTTGAATTTTTTGCATCTTTTTTTCTCTATATTATTATTTAGGGTAATTGGTTTTGAACATATATTGTTCTATCTCCTAAAAAATTTAAAACTCGATTTTTATCATATTCAAACCAATTCTCATCAATTTGGGTTGGATACCACTCCAAATAAGTATATGGGTCAGTAAAACTAAATGGTTCTAGGACTGTTGGTTTGATAAAATTAAAATTATCATTTATTATTTCAATTAGTGCTGTTGCATTACCTACAATTTTACTATGAGCAGTTAGATAAGCATCTATAAAATCTGAATCATTTATTAAATTATCCCAAAGGGGACGTGGATCAGGGGAAATACCTGCCCACTCAGATATTCCATTAAACCATCCCTTATAACCTGATAGTAATGGAGCGTACCTAAAATCGGGAGAATAAGGCTCCGAAAACCCAATTATTGATAAAGTTGTTCCTATATTTAGGTTCTGTTCAATATCCCATGGCAAGAATACAAAACCCGCATTAGGATCAGAATATAAAAAATAATTATGGGGAAGAAACACATAATCATCCCAATTACCTTGAAAGTTACTCGCAGCAAAATACCTTGCTAGAAGATCCATATTGGTGGTCTCCTGTAAGTTACTCCAATTATAATTTATGGTATAAGCAAATCTTTCTAAGTCAGAATAATCGTCTTGTTCTTTATTAGTCCTCAATTCGTAAATTCTACGGTTATCCCATGTTAAGTATGCTTTTAAATTTTCTTGATATTCGAGGTTAGCTATAAGATCAGTTGTTTTATAAAGATTTCCTTCAGGATTTTTAAAATTGTAATTGAGAAATGTTTTGTCTATATCTTCTGTAAGCAGGTATAATCCTTTATACTCTTTAGGTTTGACGATATTCCCGTTTTTATTTATTTCAGTAATGTAAAGTTTCGTCCAACTAATTCTTGTATGCGGCATTCCGAGAATTTTATATATTTCATATCCTGCCACTTCATTCATGAATGAGAAATCAGTTGGAGCTGCGCGTAGATTCAACCTTCTTAATCCAAGAAACCGACGATCTTTATTTTCAGGAATATTTTTATAGATATTCTTTCCAATATAAAATTCTGTTTCACTAAATTTTAATTTGAAAGAATCTTTAGGATAATTTCTGTTATAATTCTCCACAACCTTCAGTGCAGCTCCATTAAAATATTCTTTCATTATCTTCATCAGGCTATTCTCATCAAGCTGGTGGATAGCCGATAATCCTTTCGCGAGTATCTCTCCATGACTCCGGTGGGAACCGAAAATAAAATCATCAACAGAAAGCGTGTATGCCATTCCCACCGCTGATGCTTCCTGCCCGATTGACAGATGTGCAGGACCCTGATGATTATACTGAACACCATTGTATTCATTCTTTATTTTAATATTGTTCAGCATGGTCTCAAACTCCCTGATAATCACCATATCCCGAAAGATGCGGATAAGATCGTCATCTGAAAAATTTTGTTTTTCTTCTTTAATACTCCGGTTATATTGATTAACAGGTATTGTACCAAAAGTTATATTGCCTGCTTTTCTTACTTCATCCGGATTTATGTATTGTTTTTTTGGCATGTTGTATGGTTAATTTCTAATTTTTAATTTTTAATTTTTAATATCAAACCGCTCAATCTCTTCTTTAATGGTTTTCAGGAACAGTGATGCCGGTCCGCCGTCAATAGCCCTGTGATCATAAGTTAGTGATAATCCTATATACGGAACAAATCCCATTTCCCCACCCTCAAGCTCCACCGGACGCTTTATAATTGTATTCACACCAAGGATGCCAACCTGAGGCAGGTTAACAACAGGTGTAAACATCTCAACCCCGTAGGCTCCAAGATTTGAAACAGTAAAGGTTGCCAGTTCATTTGAAAGCAGATCAGGATCGATACTTCCAGAAAAACATAAACCGGCGATTTTTCCCATTTCAACGGATAATTCAAAAAGTGACAATTTATCAGCTTCCACCACAACCGGCACTAACAGACCACGTGGAGTATCCACCGCAAATCCCAGATTCACCTTATTGAAATACCTTATTTTATCGTCAAGAAAATGCGCATTTGCATTATCATGTTTTCTTAAGGCATTAATTACCGCATAGCAAACCATATCATTAATAGTTATGTTCTGATAACCTTCTGATTCCACT
>CAZRBD010000206.1:0-5882 GCA_964598265.1 uncultured archaeon | reverse complement strand
CAATTGAAAGTAGTAGATATCATTGCAGAGCCGCTTAAAAATATATTGGGGATCAGTAATAAAATTAAACTTAGAAAGCGTGTGTTAGAACTTTTAGAAGAAGTTTCGTTGAAGAAAGAGCATTTGGATAGATATCCGCATGAATTCTCCGGCGGACAAAAGCAACGTATAGTCATTGCCAGAGCATTAGCTTGTAATCCAGAATTAATAATTTTGGACGAACCAACATCAGCGCTAGACGTGTCTGTTCAAGCCCAAATCCTTAACCTTCTTAAAGATTTGCAAAAGACATACAATTATGGATTTCTCTTTATAACACATGATTTATCTGTAGTGTATCATATTGCTGATAGGATTGCTGTCATGTATCTTGGTAAATTCGTTGAAGCAGGTAATAAAAAACAAATTTTTTCCAATCCAACTCATCCATATACAAAAGCCCTTCTCGCATCACGATCTGAAGTTAGTGCGGAGTCCCAAGAAATATCTTTTGTTCTTAATGGTGAGGTTCCGAGTCCAATTGCCCCACCTCCAGGTTGTGCCTTCCATACCCGGTGTTATACTCAATCATATAATGATTTATGCAAACAAGAAACACCTCATAAGATTAAGGTTGAAGAAGGCCATTACATTTGGTGTGTAAACGAGGAAGTGCTAAAGGACACTCATGAATTCTTTGTTAGTTAGTTAAAATTTCTTCCAAATTATGTAAGTAAAAATTCAAAATCTAATAGAAATAATTTAATGAACACATGATTTTTTTAAAAATATTATATAGAAATTACATCTGTAAGTGTGAGAGAGAATGAGAAAACTTCTTAAGAATAAGAATCTATTAATTACTTGGATTATCTCATTAGTTTTAATTTCTCTATCATTTTCTTTATTACCATTATCAGTGCGAGGGGATAACGGAGATGTATATTGGCCAACAAATGAATGGATTGAAGTAAATCCCAAAACACAAGGATTAGATTCCAATTTGATTTCCACTATGTTTGAGTATATAGAAGACAATAGTTTAGATGTCCACAGTGTTATCATTGCACGTAATGGGTATCTTTTAACTGAAAAATACCTTTATAATTCTCAACTTCGAGATACAAAAACATATTTTGGTGGTTCGACAATCCATGCTCAATATTCGACGACTAAAAGCTTAATGGCCCTTTTGATTGGGGTAGCTATTCAAGAAGGTTACTTAAGTAATATAAGTCAAACGCTCTATGAATTCTTTGTTAATATTTGGAATCCCAGTTTTACCGATAGTGCACAAAAGAAGAATATCACTATAGAGCAATTGCTAACTATGAATGCAGGGTTTATTGGTATGCTTAATTTTGCTTATCCCGGAGGTTCTACGGAATCTGATGATTGCATTGAATGGGCTCTTGATGACTTACCATTAGTGTTTACTCCTGGAGAATCTGGAGGTTTTGAATATAGCAATGATGGTCCTAATCTCTTATCAGGGATAATCAGTAATGTGACTGGTCAAAGCTCTGCTAACTTTGCACAAGAATATTTGTTTGAACCGATGGGAATCACAGAAGAAGATTGGGATTGGTGGGGAGATACTAATGGTGTTAGCTTTGGAGGATATGGATTTGAATGTTCACCACAAGTACAAGCAAAATTAGGAATACTATCTCTAAATAATGGTACGTGGAATGGAACCCAACTAATCCCTTCAGATTGGGTAAAAGACGCTACAACATATAAAGTGGATGGAAGGTGGGTTTATAATCCCCCATCTAAGTATTTCAATTATGGTTATTTAATTTATACTAATAATAGTTATAATAACGGTCCTCATGTGGGGTATCATACATCTGGAATGGGAGGACAATCTATTTTTGTTATTCCTGAATATAATTTAATAGTAGCATTTACTGGGTGGCTTTCTGGAGCTTATGATTGGGTATATCGTTATCTTATAGAAGATTACATCCTCCAATTTATGGAAGAAAGTGGAACAGATGGGGTAATACCTGGTATTCCTCTCATAACACTTATGTTAACTACAGGAATAGCAGTAGCTTTTTACGGTTCAATTATAAAAAGGAAGATGACAAGGAAAGCAAAAAGATCCTCTTAAACCTTTAATTAAGTATAAAAAAAATGCAAAATCTATAAAATATTTAATTATTCTAAATATTAGATGAGAAATTATGAAAAAATTCAATTTTAATTTACCAACGAGTATTAGATATGGATGGGGTCGTGTGAATGAAATTGGGAAAGTTACTGCACGATATGGAAAAAAATGTCTTCTAGTTACTGTGAAATCATTTCCCGCTATGAAATCATTATTTGATAAAGTCATAAAGCTATGTATTGAAGCAGGAGTTGAAGTAATTCATTTTGATGGGGTCATTCCTAATCCAACCACCGATTCTATAAATCTAGCTTCAGAATTGGCCATCAAAAATGAAATTGATGTTATTTTAGGTGTTGGTGGGGGATCTAGTATAGATACTGCTAAAAGTGTTGCTGTCGGTGCTACCCATGAAGGAGAGATATGGGATTACCGATTGGGGCAAAAAAGAATTCAAAGCAAAAAAGTACTCCCAATTGTTGCTATTCCAACTACAGCTGGTACTGGAGCCGATCTTACTAGTGTAGCGGTCATAAAAAATGTTAATGAAAAGTTAAAATCTGCGATTGCAAATTGGTCTCTATGTCCCAAAGTTAGCGTTATTGATCCTGAACTTACACTGACAGTCCCACCGCATATTACTGCCACAACAGGCTTTGATACATTTTGTCATTTATTCGAAAGTTATATAAATAAAAATGGATCCTTTTTAATCGATCTTATGGCTTTAGATTCTATAAAATTAGTTATTAAGTATCTTCCAATCGCTATTGAAAACCCAACAAATAAAGAGGCAAGAGAAGCGCTTTCAATGGCCAGTACCATTGGCGGAATTTGTATCGGAAATATTGGAACCACTCTTCCTCATGCCATAGGTATGGCTATTGGTGGACATCATACCAAAATAATGCATGGAGAGGCTCTTGCTATTATGTATCCTGAAATAAATCGATGGACTTGGAAAGATGTTGTATTTAAATATTCAACCGTTGGTAGACTTTTTAATTCAAATTTACAAAATGAATCTGATGATTTCGCAGCAGAACAAGCATGTAATGAAATAGATGATTTCTTAAAGAAAATAAAATTATGGATAAGCTTAGAAGATAAAAATATACCAGAAACTGATTTAAAAGCAATTTGTGATGATTCTATTAAATTTCCAAATTACTCTTTTCATCCAAAAGTACCCGATCTTGAAGAAATATATGATATAATTAAAAGGAGCTATAGAAAGTAGAGATTTAATCAATCATTCATAAAAGTTTATCGATATAAAGAGGTGTAAAAAAATGGTTAATAAAGTAATGACTATGAGTGAAGCTATAAAGAAATTAGTTCATGATGATGAATTAGTATTTTTTGGTGGCTTCGGTAATGGGATGACATTTTCCGCTGCTCATGAAATAATTAGACAGAATAAACGAAATCTTAAAGTGACTAAATGTGGGGGCGGAATAATGTTTGACCAATTAATAGGTGCTGGAGTCACCAATCATATAATCACTTCGCACTGCTGGAATGGCACCGGTCCTCAACCAGCATATAATCTAAGGAGGGCTATGGAAGAAGGAATACCTCAGAAAATAATTTACAATGAACAATCACTATTTATGATAAACATGTCCTTCTTTGCAGGTTACATGGGTATACCATTTGCACCAATTCGTTCAATTATTGGAACAGGCATTTACGATCATCCAAAAGAAGTTGGATTAAAAGCAGCAACAGTAAAATGCCCTTTTACAGGTGAAGAAATTTGCGTTGTTCCTGCAATAAATCCTGATGTTGGAGTAATTCAGGTTCAACGGGCAGATAGCGAAGGAAATGCCCAACTATGGGGATTAATAGGAGATACCAAGTATGGGATCAATGCTTGTAAGAGAATTATTGTATGTGTAGAAGAAATTGTGGATAAAAAAGTTATTATGGAATCTCCAGAACGCACAATTATAGGGGCTCATAAAGTTGATGCTGTTGTACAAGAGCCTTGGGGGGCTCATCCGAGCAGTTTGCAAGGCTTTTACTACACAGATTTAGAATATAGATTTAATTATGCTAAAGAAACTAAAACTATAGAAGATTGGGAGACCTGGCTTGAAAAGTGGGTAACTGGAGTTGACAATAGACAAGAATATCTGAAAGTTTTAGGAGAGGATAAAATAAAGTTTCTAAAAGCTAAAAGTTTAATACAAGGAGCTGTTGATTATGGTTTCTAACGATAAAGAGTTTTGTACAGAATACACCGGTTTTGAAATGATGTTAGTGTCAGCGTGCAGACAGATTAAAAATGATGACATTGTATTTAATGCTTTTCACTGGCCTTTTCTAGCCGTCCATATGGCAAAATTACTCCATTGCCCGGATCTTTTCTCTGTATTAGAAGTTGGGTTATTTCAAGACGAATTACCTAAACCAATTAAAATGCCTTACTCGATTAGTGATCCTGTTTTAGTCCCGAATTCATTATTTGTTGGAGACTCTATTGATGCATTATCTATACTTCAAAGAGGTGAAATAACCGTGGCATTATTGAGTACTTCTATGGTTGATAAATATGGAAACTGCAATACTACAGTAGTCGGTCCATATGAGAAGCCAATTTATCGCTTACCAGGAGGCGGTGGTGCTACCGAAATTGCAGGTATGGCAAAAAGATTAATATGGCTTATAGATGACCATACAAAACGTAGGTTACCCGAGAAATTAGATTTTATTACCGATCCGGGTTATTTAAAGGGATTTGATAGCAGAATAAAAGCGGGTTACCCTCATGATACTGGTCCAGAAGTTATTGTCACACCTTTCTGTATCATGATGTTTGAACCTGAATCAAAAGAAGCCTATCTAGACGCTTTACATCCAAATATTACAATCGAACAAGTGAAAGAAAACACTGGATGGGATTTAAAAGTTGCTGAAAAAGTGAAACAAATTGATCCCCCAACCCGAAAAGAAATTGAAGTATGTCGTCAAACTATGAAAGATGCAATAGATCAATATTTTATACTAAAACCAGAATGGACTACCTATTTATCATAGCAGCATTAGCCGTAATTCCATCAATTATTTGAAGCCAGTTCTCAGGGCATAACAGAGTATGTCCCATTCCATTAATTATCAATAAATCTGTCCCCGGAATTGCTTCTGCTGTATCCTTCCCACCTTCAACTGGAATGAGTGGATCTTCAGTTCCATGGATCACTAATGTGGGAATTTTCACTGAACTTAAAGCTGATTTTCGATTTGCACTCGCAATAATAGTTTGATATTGACGAGTTGACGGTTTTAATTTCAATAAAAAAGTGTAGTGAATAACCTAAGGAAAATTCGATTGGGCAGATTCTAAGTAAATAAATTTCTTTTGACTATAAAAACTTAGTGAGATACATAAATTTAAATTTGTAAGCTAGGTTAATTTATTATCTTAAATATTAAAGAATAGATAATTTAGTTAACATCTGATTCTGAATATACCTTATAATTAATTTGTGAATGATTATGGAAGTCTTCCTAAAAAGAGCTGAAAGACCTTTTAAAGAAAAGATTGGAGAAGAGAAAAGTAAAGCTATTTTTGAAAAGATAAAAAAAGCACTTTATTTAATTCCAAGCAATTTTGGTGGAACAGTAGGCCCAGAAATACCGCGATTTTTATTTACATACTCACAAAAAATCGATGAAATAGATAGTGAAACTGTTGTAAGTATTCTAAGCCATATATTGATTTTTACTAATTCTTTGGTTAGCCTAACTAACATGAATATAAGCCAGGTAAATCAGAAAA
>CAZRBD010000205.1:0-5896 GCA_964598265.1 uncultured archaeon | reverse complement strand
AATAAATATTTTGAGTTTATAGTGGATTAAACTTTTATAGAAATATGAAATCTGGTTAAAAACTTTTAGATTTGTTTTTAAGGTATATAAAAAACATATATAATTTTTTTTTAGATTGGGGAATAGGAACATAAGTGAGAAAAATCTGTTAATCTTGATAGTTTCTGACATTCACATTGGTTAATTAGATTGTGAAATAGCTTTTATTATTCAATTTTTAAGAAAAATTCTTAGAGGAGAATTTAAAGGGGTATCTGAAGAAATTATAAACAATCACCGAGTAGTGATTACAAATTCCGGGGCTTGGCAATACACACAACCATCATATGTGGAAATTCAAAAAAAAGGCTCATCTTTTTATTCTTGGAGTTTTTTATAATTATTGTCTAAATTTGTAGGTGATTAATGTTTGTTAACTATATATCTTGATCCTTTTAATATTTTAATTCCATTTATTATATTATTAATAACCCTTGTAGTTCTCATCGGGCTTATAATAAGTTATTACAGAAAAGGGAAAACTGTATTTCCACTAATGGTAGCACTAATAACCGTAGTGTTGATTAATATTGTTGTAGGAATCTTCTTTTTTATGAGCTTATAGATTGAGTTCTATTTCTTGATTTTTTTTTTCAGCATAAAAAAAACGACCAGAGCCCATAACATCAACATGTCGATAAGTAATTTCGTTAAATACTACTGTTTGAGATGAAATTCCTTCTCTTTTTTTAAATTCCTTAATTTTTTGTTGAGAAGTAATCTCTATAATAGTTTTAATCATAAGCCCTAATTCTGAGACTATTATCTCCTCATCAGATGGATAATATTGATTTAAATCTGCTCCTATGGCAATATTGCCTGGCTGAAAACCGCCAGGATTTTTCTCCGCTTTTATTTTATAAATTCTTAAATTAGTTATGATCTCTTTTAATTTCTCTAGAGATGGATGACCAATTTCACCAATAATCTTAAAAACAGTAGAACCGAGATTTCTTAAATAATCTTGGACTGTGTCAGGCGTAGATTTTGATTGATAATCCGAGAATAATTCCTTTTCTTTCATTATATTTTCAAAATTTAACTTTATGTATATGTTTAATATTTATAAATTCTAACTTTTATCTTGTATTATAAGGTTTAAATTTTATTAAAAAAAAGGAGAATCAGAAATATGTCTGATAACAACGATCTAATTTATAGAGTAACCAAAAATAACCAAAAACCTATCTATATTTTCAAGATTTGCATTCTTGGTCAAGAAAGAGTAGGAAAAACCTGTATTGCAAAGAGATTATGTTTCGATACTTTCGATGTACACACTGGTGAAACCCTTGGAATTGAGTTCTATACACAAGATTTACCTATTCTTGTAAATAGTGAGAAAACATTCGTGAGAATTAGTATTTGGGATTTTGGTGGGCGAGAACAATTCAAAAAACTATTTCCATATTATATTAATGGAGCTAACGGGATCTTCATGGTATTTAATTTGGTAGATCTTCAAACATTATTGAGGTTAGATTGGTGGTATGAAAAGTTGGAAATTTATAACCAATTACAAACTCCAAGGATGTGCATTGGAGCAAAACACGATCTAGTTAAAACTGCTGACGATAAGTCCAGAGTTGACGATTTGGTTGTAGCCAGATTCATGGAAAGGCATAATGAAGCTGACTTTTATAAAACATCCTCGAAAGATGATTACAATATTAAAGAGATTTTTAAAGACCTAGTTAATAAAATTTTAACCAAGAATAAATTGGATTATGATCGATTACTATAATATAATCGATTTGTTTTTTCATACTTTTTTTATTTAACTACACTCTAAAAAGAGGTAGGATCGAAATGGTTGATATTTTTCATGAGGAAGATGGAGAAATTGCAATTCTAAAAGAAAAAACTATTAGTATTATTGGTTATGGAAACCAGGGGAGAGCCCAGGCTCTAAACATGAGAGATTCGGGATTAAACATTATAATAGGTAACATTAAAGATAAATATAGAAATATTGCTTTAACAGACGACTTTTCGGTATTTTCAATTGAGGAAGCTACTGAAAAATCAGAAATAATCTTCATATTAATACCTAATGAGATAATGAAAGAAATCTTTGAGGATAAAATTAAACCACACATTAGACCTAACTCCATTTTAGTTTTTGCAAGTGGCTATAATATTGGTTTTAAATTATTGCAACCACCGGAAAATGTAGATATACTATTGATCGCCCCTAGGATGATTGGCGTGGGAGTTAGAGAGAATTTTCTTAAAAATGAAGGATTTTTTAGTTTTATTGCGATTGAGCAAGACGCGTCAGGCAAAGCTAAAGAGATTTTACTAGCTTTATCTAAAGGGATTGGAACTCTAAAAAAGGGTGCTCTAATGCTGACCTTCAAAGAGGAAGCAGAATTAGATTTGTTTAACGAACAAGCCTTTGGTCCTGCGTTTGGAAGAGTATTACTTTCGAGTATTTACACTTTAATTGAAGCAGGATATCCTCCAGAAGCAGTTTTAATAGAAATGTATATGAGTAGTGAAATGGCATATACATATAAGAAAATGGCAGAAATAGGAATAATAAAACAAGTGGATTTCCATTCTCAAACAAGCCAATATGGCGCGATGAGTAGAGGAATTCGATTTCGTAAATTACCTCTTAAAATCCCAATGAAGAGAATTTTAAAAGAAATTCAAGATGGAGAATTTACACGTGAATGGGAAAAAAAAATTACAAAACTAAAATTCAAGATAATTAAATTCTTTGCAACAAAGCAAAAGATAAATAAATTAGAACAACAAGTAAGAAAAAGTTTTAACCTTAAAGAATACGATATATATAAAGAAGAACCTCCCACAGACAAAGAAATAAAAACAATAAAGGGAATTTCAGAGGAATTAGAACTTTTTAAGCAATATTATGAATAGTATCGCAGGAAATAGAAATAACATATTAAACTAGAATTATCATAACTCCTATTATGGTTAGAATCACTCCCAGAAAACCAAATTTAGTAATCTTCTCTTTATTTACGAAATAAGTCAATGGAAGTGCAAATAATGGGCTCGTGCTAGCTATTAAAGACATAATTGTTGCCCCCGCGATTCTAGCTGCCTCCGTATAAACATAAGCTCCTAAAGATGTCCCTATAATAGCACCTACAAATAAAAGGAAATATGAATTAGAGGATCTTTTTTGAATAGGCAATCTATCCCCTTTTTTCGCAACATTGCTTTCTCTCCACACCATAGTTGCTAGCATTAAAGAAGCAAATGGAAATCGTATCATATTTCCTATTATGGCGCTAATACTTTGTTCTTCCTGGAGTATTTGGTCAATTTCGTTAGTTGCATAGTCTATCATTACCAAAGCAATTGCCCAACCAAGCGATGCAATTAAGGCAAAACCTATAGCTTTAAACATTTGAATGGATTTGGATTCTGATGGTTCATTTAATATATTTTTATTCTCTGAATTTATCTTACTCTTACCAATTATTATAATTCCAATACCAATCAATATGATAGAAGATATTATTATAACATCAAAGTGTTGATTTAAAAATACTATTGATAGTATAAACGTAAAAATTGGAAATGTCATTGAAACCGAAAGGGCTATAGTTGTTCCTAAATCCTTTTGAGCTTTAAAGTATGCCGTATCCCCAATTACTTGACCAAAAACAAAACTAATAATTAGAATTGTCCAAATTTCCAAAGGAACAAGAAAAACCTTTACAAACACATTTAGGATCAAAGCAATTATTATGAAAGTTAAGGTAGCTATTCCAGTGCGGAAAAAATTTATATAAACTGGGCTTGTATCATGCTCTGTTTTCCGAAATATAACATTTGAGACAACGAAAGTAAGTACCGCTATAATTGCGATTAGTTCTCCAGCCATTAGTCCTTTTCCAACCTTTTTACTTTCTTTCCATATTCATACAATTTTAAAAATGATTTCGCACCCCTCTCAACAGAAGGATAAACAATAAAATCGTCATCTATAAGAAGTTCATGATAATCATTTCGATACTGATGAGGTGTTTCAGCTAAAATTAAAATCAAGACTTTGTTTAAAGATTCAACATAATCTTTAATTCTTTTAATATTATTATAATAAGATTCAAACCTTGCAGGATCTCTTTTTCCCCATGCATTGGTGTGCATGACAACTAGATCAATATCTTCACTAATAGCTGCTTTGCATAGGTCCATATATCTTTCAGAACGTGAAACCCATGGTAAATCAAGTGGATTTGAAAGTGAGCCTATCTTAATAGGGTACACATCCATCAATCTTTTTTTAGTACTTTCATTAAATAAGGGTACTTTCAATCCTAATTTTGTTAATATATCAGTATCAAGAATCCCTAATCCTCCCGACCATAAAATAACTAAAACATTTTTTTCTCTCGGATACAATTTAATTTGATCTTCAAATGATTTATTACGATTTTTCTTGAAGAAACAGTGAAACATGAATAAATTATCAACCAATTCAGCTAAAGAACTTCCTACCTCAATTAAAGGAGTCTGTTGAATTACAGCCTTCCATATTCTTTCATTTGACCCTAAAGAACCTGTATGTGTTAATACTGCTGATTGACCACGCTTGGTTATCCCTCCTCTTAAGAAAAGAATTGGCTTTCTCATTCGAGTTAAAACTTCAAACAATTTTCTTCCAGCAGATTCCTGATATCTTGAGAACCCTTCGAAGTAAATTCCGATTATATCAATATCACGATCTTCGTTATAATATTCTAAGAAATCAGTAACCTGTAAATCTACGCAGTTACCAATGCTAGCACCGAATTTGAATGTAAGTCTATATCTCCCATAGGCAAACATTACTGTTTTTGAATGTAGGTCCCCAGAGTGAAATATTAATCCTATATTTCCATCATCTGTTGGAAATCTAGGAAGGTACGAATTATGGCCTGTAGGACAGTAAACACCCATGCAATTAGGGCCAATACTGCGAATATCACCATTTTTATCAAAAAACTCTTTCAGCTGCTTTTCTACTTCAACCCCATCATCGTCAAATTCACCAGTTCCAGCAGTAAAAATGTGAACAAAATTAACCCTCTTTTTTAGTGAAATTTCTCGTAATGCATCTATTAAAATTTCTCGTCTCACAGCTAAAATAAGCAAATCAATTGTGTCAACAGGGATTTCCTCCAGAGATTTATAACATTTAATATCAAATAATTGTTCTTCTGTAGGTGATATCAAATATAAATTATCTAAGTTGAATCCTTGTGATTTGAAACCCGCAACAAAATACCCTAATTTCTCTTTCGCTTCAAAAATAACAACAGTTCTAGGTTTAAACAATCGATCTAATGATAATTTTCCAGTGCGGATAACCATATTTATCAATCGTTAGTTAATTAAAAGTAGTGTTATTTCATCATACATTGAAATACTCAAGTTAAGTATTAGTAATAGGTTTTATGATTTTAATTTCAAGTAGAATGTTTACTCTGAATAATCAAAGCTTGTTCTAATTTCTTACCAATCTCATATAGTTTCAAAAAAGATTTTGCAGCGATTTCTATTGTGGAATATACAATAAAACTATCTTTGATAAGCATATTATAAAAAATACTTAAAGAATCACTAGGATATTGATGTAGAATTATAATGAATATTTTGTTTAGAGATTCCACATATCTCCTCATTTCTAATAAATTCTTATAATACCCTTTGAATCTTTCTCCCTCTAAATCTCGCCAAGCATCAGTTTCAACAATAACTAAATCAATTGATTCATCTATCGCTGTTTTACTCACTTCCGCGAGTACTTTCTGGTGTGTTAACCATGGGAGATCTAACGGATTTGAAAGACTCCCAACCCGAATAGGATATATTTCCTTTAACTTTTCTAAGG
>CAZRBD010000204.1:0-5983 GCA_964598265.1 uncultured archaeon | reverse complement strand
TGAAAATGCTATTACTTGTCTTTACAAACCACTTAACCTTGAATTACTATTTGATTTAATAGAAAAAATTCTCTACTAATAGTATTTTTTCTTTTACCGAATTTTAAATATAATAAATATATTATATTGTAGTAGTAAAAACTCGTGGAACTTATTTAAATGCATAGACGGGAGGGGACATGATTTTATAGACGTAGTTAAAGGAGTTAATCATTTAAACCCTAAAAAAAGCATTTTAATTGTTGAAGATGATAAGAGCTCTCGAATTACTTTAAATTTAATATTTGAAAAAAAAGGTTTTCAGGTAGGATTATCTGAGACTGGAATGGACGCTTTAAAAGAAATTGAAAGGAAATTTTATAATATAGTACTTTTAGACAATAAATTACCTGATATAGATGGCATTAATTTAATTAAGCCAATAAAAGAAAAGAATTTTGACATAGAAATATTGATGATGACCGGCTTTGCATCAATAGAATCGTCAATACATGCTTTAAATGAAGGAGCTTCCGGATATATAACTAAACCATTAAATATGGAAGAAATTTTCTCAGTAGTAGGAAAATTACTTGAAAAACAACAACTTTTATTTGAAAAAAGAGCAGTTGAGAGGAAACTAAAAGAAAGTGAAAAGAAATACCGACTAATAATTGAAAACGCTCAAGAAGGGATATTGACGATTGATGATAATGGTTACACCACATTTACTAATGAAAGAATGGCAGAGATATTAGGTTATAAAGTAGAAGAAATGATCGGTAAGCATTTATTTACCTTTATAAACCAAGAAAGAGAAATTCTCACTAATAATCATTTAAATCAATGGAAACGAGGACTTACAAAAACGCTAGACTTAAAATTTCTCCGAAGAGATGGAAAACAAATTTATATTATGTTAGAGCCATCAACTATTATAGATGAAGATGGTAATTATAACGGTACGCTTATTTTTGCTGCAGATATCACTGAGCGCAAAAAAGCTGAAAAAAATCTAAAAAAAAGTGAATTTAAATATCGATCACTGTTTGATAATATGCTTGAAGGCTTTGCACTATGTAAAATCATTGTCGATGAAAACAATAAACCTGTAGATTTTGTATACTTAGAAGTTAATGATGCTTTTGAGAGATTAACCGGATTAGAAAAGAATAGAACTATTGGTAAGAGAGTTTCGGAACTCATACCAAATATAAAGGATTCAGAGCCTAATTTATTTGAAATTTATGGAAAAGTGGCTTTAACAGGGGAAACTACGAAGTTTGAGATCTTTTTCGAGCCGTTGAAAATATGGCTCTTGCTTTCAGTATATTCGATTAAAAAAGGATACTTTGTTGTCGTTTTTGATAATATAACTGAACGTAAAAAAGCTGAACATGTGATAAAAAAGGAAAGAGAACGAGCAGAACAATATTTAGATTTAGCAGGTGTCATTATTATTGCTCTCAACCAAAAAGGAATCATAACTCTATTAAATAAAAAAGGACATAAGATACTTGGGTATGAAGAGGGTGAATTAATTGGGAAGAATTGGTTTGAAGAATGTCTCCCAGCACGAACGAAGCATGAAATTTTAGAAATCTTTACAAATTTAATAAATGGAGATACTGAATCGGTTGAATATTTTGAGATTATCGTAAAAACTAAGAAAGGAAAAGAAAAATTAATAGCGTGGTACAATACTCTGCTTTATGATGATAAAGGAAAAATCGTTGGTACTTTAAGTTCCGGGGAAGATATAACCAAACGAAAAGAGACAGATAATTTAATTAAGGAAGAGATCAGAAAATTAAAAGAACTTGATCAAATCAAAAATGATTTAACAAGAAGAGTCTCTCATGAATTAAATACGCCTTTGATTTCTATTTATAGTGCCGCTAGCCTACTATTGGATGTTTATAGGGATGATTTAACTAGTAGAACTCTTAAGATCATTGAAATGATAAAGGATGGAGGTGAAAGGCTAAAGGGATTAGCTAGTAGTTTAGTAGATATTTATGATCTAGAGTCTAATAAAATTAATTTAGATCTAAAGATGTTTAATATAACAGAAATATTAGAATTCTGTATAAAAGAGTTGCAACCTTTAATTATAAGAAGAAAACATGAGTTAGAGTTTGATATCTCTCAGGAAGTTTATTTAAAAGTGGATTACATTCGAATTAAAAAAGCAATATTAAATTTATTAGAAAATGCAATAAAATATACTCCACCTAAAGGAAAAATATACATAAAATTACACGAATTTGATAAACACGTCGAAATCATAATAAAAGATATAGGAGTAGGGTTCACTGAACAAGAAAAAGGAAAGATCTTTAAAAAGTTCGGAAAAATTGAAAGACATGGAAAAGGAATGTTTGTGGATACAGAAGGACCCGGATTGGGGTTATATATTTCAAGAAAAATAGTTAGACTTCATGATGGTGATATATTTTTGAAATCTGAGGGACGTAATAAAGGGAGCATTTTTGTAATGCAGATACCTAAAAAAAATCAGCATTAACTGTTAAATTAATTAAAAATTAGCATCAAATTTATCATGATGATAGATAATCAAATAACTCTGAAAATTCTGTGAAATTGAATGGCTTTAAAAAATAACCCTGAGCTCCTGTTTCTTTAGTTTTTTCTTTAACCTCATAAGGAGATACAGCAGTAATATAAAAAACTGGAATATTTTTCAACCTTTTATTTGATTTGATTTTTGCACATATGTTATATCCGCTAATATCGGGTAAAATTATATCTAATAAAATTATTTTAGGCTTATACTTATCTAATAACTCTAATGCACTTTTTCCATCAACTGTATTTTCACAAGTATAACCCTTACTACTAAAGTAATCTGTTAATAAGTCAATCGTATAATTATCATCATCAATAATTAAAATATCGATTGGTTGATTACTAATAGAAAATTTATCTAAAAACAACGATCCAATTCTTTCTTCAAGAATTTGACTCTGTTCGAAAATTTTTCTCATTTTTAGTAAAATATCCCAATCCAATTCATGTTTATGACGTTCAATTAATATTTCGGAAAAACCTTTTATTGATGTTAATGGCTCTTTTAAATAGTGATAAATATCAGCTAAATCCTTTAAATTTGGACTACTGGATTTAAAATTCATGAAGAATTTTACACCCTCTCTAATCAATTTTGATGTGGTCGAAATTTGGTTTTGCTTAGTAAAATCTTGCCATTGCTTTTTAACTTCTTCAGTAACTAAGATACAAACTCGTTCTTTATCCTCTATGTGTATTTTCTCACCATTTTTCCATTTCTTAAAATTCTTTGTTATGTTACCACGCCATATCGCCTTCTTTCCTGTCTCTTTTTCATATATTTTCATTTCGTCAGTTAATTCATCACTTATGAATACCACCACTTGAAATTTATATTAAATTTTAACCGTATTTAGATAGTTTTTATTAATTTATATTTCATTTTATTTTAATTTATATCATTTTTTTATATTTTCGTTTTACTTTATATTAAATTTCTTTCAATTTGCATAACCTTCTCGCCCTTTAACCATTTTTTATAACCTTATATGTTAAAATATTTCTCCTTATCACCTTTTTCCCGTTCCTTTTTCGTATTTTTCCATTTCTGGTGTTCTTTCTAGATTATCTGAACTATTAATCACTTTAGGCAGTTAATATCAAATTATATAAGTAATACAGCTGTTATTACAATTTTTTTTTTCATTTTTATAATTTCCTCTCTATCATTAAATAAATCTTTTTGTTTTGCATACGTTATTTCACGATAAGAGATACTGAGATAATTCTAAGAGAATATTAGAAATTACTATTAAGTTAAAATCAAGAAGAAATATTCATATTTATACAAAATAAAAAAAATAAATAAATTTTAGATTTATAATTTGATCCTTTGCCAGAATTTTTATAAGTTCACTTTAATTTCTTTCGATTTTTCTTCGATTTTAGACTGTTCAATTTGAAATCGATCCAGGCTTTCTTTCAATGTTTCTGCTAAGCTTCCCAACTTGTTTGCTGTTGACGTGACTTCTTCCATAGATGCAGTTTGCTGTTCTGAAGAGGCACTAATACCCTCCATTGCTCGGGCATTTTCTTCCCCGGCAGTTGTTGCTCCCTTAATATCAACCGTGATTGTAGCGATTAATTCGACTGTATCGGTGATTCGTGTGGTGATTTCATCGATCTTCGAGCCAGTCTCTTTAACTGCAGTTTGTGATTCTTCCGCAAGCTTTCTAACCTCATCGGCTACCACCGCAAATCCGCGACCATGCTCTCCCGCCCGACCTGCTTCAATACTTGCATTTAACGCGAGTAAATTCGTTTGATCTGAGACATTTGTAATAAGATCCATGATTTTATTAATATCTTTAGTGGACGTCATGACATCATGAGAAAGAGTACTGATTTCATTTGCCATTTTATTTATCTCGATGAGAGATTGTACCTGATTCTGAGTATTTTGAGAGACTTCCTGAGTTGTAGATGCGATTTCTTCTGCGGCAGCATTAACTTCACTTGAGCTCGCGGCTAGTTCTGTAGCAATATTGGAAACGTTAATGCTGGCTGATTGGGAAGAAGTTATAATGTCTCGTATGTTATCTGTCATGGTCTCAAATGAACGCAAAAGGACAGCGATTTCATCATTTCCCTTCCGTTTTTTGCCTTCAATTTTTTCTTCGGTTAAATCACCTTCAGCAACCTTCCTTGCAGATTCATTTAATCTTATTATCGGATCTGTAAACTTTTTTGCTATTATATATCCAAGAATCGCAACAACAACAGCTACAACAACTACAATCCAAATTGAAACTGTCATTAAGTTATTGGGCACTGAGAGTGCTTCTGAAACGTCGATTTCCGCAACTAATACCCAGGGTTGGTCTTGATCATTTACGTCCATATAAGCATAGGATCCCATAACAGCAATACCACGATAATCAGGATTAGAAGGTATATCAATATCACCTTTTTCCTCTAAAGCTCGACCAATACCTCTTGTAGTGAGTTGTGCATCTAAAATTGTTTCTTTAATAGTTGCATAACCTTCTTCTACTAGGTAATAATCGAATTTACTTGTAGTGAGCCAGTATCCCTCATAATTTACTAAGTATGTCTCCCCTGAAACGCCTAAACCAGTTGTTGCCTGCATCAGATTATTGATATGTTCGGTATCTATATAGAAAACGATAACCCCAATATAATTCTCATTATTATCATATACGACGGAGGATACTGTGATTTGGATATACGTTCCACCTGAATCCCATCGAAAATCAGAGAGATATGTAAATTCCTCATTATCGCTATTAGCATCACTCTCAACAAAGTACTCTTTTGTTGATTGATCATCTCCTATACTGTGACCTTCTGTCCAGCCTTCGTCTGATGCTTGTGCTACAATGAACCCACTTGTGTTCAAGTAATACATTTCATGATATGTTCCATAAACACGCATCATTGCTGCAAAGGTTTCCTCAATCTCATTTCTCCCATATAATTTATCCGCGTGATTAAAGGTTGATGCTGCTGCTCCCCATTCACGTATAGCTTGAGTTTCGGTCATGAAATCAACATCACCCCTCCTTTCGCTAAACCAATCATCAACTGCAGTAAGTTTATTATCACCAATCGCATCCAGTTGGTTGAGTCGATCGCTCTGATATGATTGATTCAGGCTGAGAGTATTATATATGGTGATTCCTACAATTGGTATAATAGAAACCAGTAGAAAGTAGATTAATAGTTTTTGTTTAATTCCAAATTTTAAACCTCTCTTTCTTCCTTCACGTACTTTTTCCTTTTTTTGTTCCATTTTTTTTAAATCCATTTTTTAAAACACCTTCTTTTAGTAATCAAATTTTTAATTTGATTTTTTTTGTTTTGTCTTATTTTACTTTGTTTCAAAACTTTTTTTTGTTCTATTTTTAATTTCTTTTTTTATGAAATTTTTAATTTTTTTTTATGGATATATTAT
>CAZRBD010000203.1:2964-6113 GCA_964598265.1 uncultured archaeon | reverse complement strand
CTGACGGTACGCTTCTTTCATTATTGCATATGTTGAATCGGTTTTATAATTTAGATTCTCAATAGGATCAATAATAAATAACCATTTCATCATAATCCTTAATTAACAAGATTTTGTTTATGCTCATGAGCAATAGCTAAATCCGCTATCTTTGTGAGTAATGAGTATAAGGAGAATTTGCCATTGTTAAGCATTATTGGTTGAGTCTGCTTATTTTCAACAATTTTCTTGAATGTCATCCCTCTTGAATTCAGATTTTTATTTGTTGTTTTTAATGTATTAACTCGCATAAATCCACCTACTGCTTCTCCACCGACGCTATAAATTACAGGTTCAGCAGGGCTATTATGTTCTAAGTAATTAGTATAAATTCCTTCTTGAATTAACACACTATCAATTCGAGATCTCCCTTTTCCAAAAATCATCTTTTTTCGATTTTTTGAATTAAGAGTCTTAATCTCTTCTCCTGAAGAAACACTGATGACTCCTAAACCATAAGTTCCTGAATTATTTTTAACAAAAACAAATGGATCATCATGGATATTATATTCTTCATATTTCAGAGATATTCTATCTATAACTAAATCAACAGAATCTGCAACAGTTTTTAGTGAATCTTTTTCTTTAAAATTAATATTATCAACACTTGTATAATGCGCTCCTAAAAGCCAAGGATCGAATGAAGTTAATAAAGCTAATTCGGTGATCAAATTATTAAAATATTGAAAATGTGTACTTTTTTTCCTATTGTACCATCCTAAATATATCGATGGTAAAATAGGTTGACTAAGGTTTTCTAAAATCTCAGGGAGAGCCACGGAAAGGTCGTTATTTAATATTATTATCCCCTCATGAAATGATTCTGTACTCACTCTACCATTATTTCTGAAGACTTTTTCAAATTTGATATTGTCCACAGTATTTTCTAAAGCATTAAAAGGGGATGACTTATTTTCTTCTTCAATATAACCTATATTGGTTTTGAAGCCAGCTGAATTTAAAATTTGTGTTAATACCTTGATATGTTCAAAATAATATATATTTCTTGTATGATTTTCTGGAATAATTAGAATATTTCTACTAGGAGATATTGAAGATAAATATTTTAAGAACTTTGTAGAGGCAAATTGCCGAGAATTTAAATCAAGATTGTTAAAACCTGAAGGAAATACATTAGAATCAACGATTGATGCTTTATATCCACTGTCTCTAATATCAAAAGAAGAAAATATAGGGAGATGAATATTTTTTTCTTCTAGAGTCTTGACTTTACTCAAATACCAGGATAAAATTTTATCCTCTTGGGGTTTCAGACAATTATAAAGATGGTCTAACATTTTTTATCTAAATTATTAGCTAGCTTATGAACGGATGTTGAATCTTGTTCCAATCCCTCGAGATTTTAAAATATTAATTCTTTAGGGCTATTATATACAATTTCTTCAATTTAATGTTTGAAAAATTGTAAAAACAACCCAGTAATAGAATATTCTCTATGAATAATCAAGATTATTAATTCTTTAAAGAAAATTTTCCTTATTAAACTTATCCTTTTAAGAGGTTGTGAGTTCCAGCAGTCTAAACAAAAGAAGGGAGATTTTCTGATAATATTTTAGATCTTAAGAATACAATTGTTTCTATTAATGGCCATTTCAATTTCAATAGCTAAATTTACAGAAATCAATCTTTGAAAAACCAAAACTTTTTTGTATGAAAGTACCTAACATTTCTCAATATTTAACAAGGTAACAAATAAGAATGATTCAAATATGAATAACGTGAAAGATCTTTGGGTGCATTTTAACGAGATTATGCAACTAAGTTATATCTTTTTTTTTTTATAAATTTAAAACAGTAGATAAAACTTTTTTTTGATTCAAACCTAATTTAAGAACGATCGAAAAATGTTATTGCAAATTAAAAAATTCTCAGCAAGGCTTTTACAACCATTAGCCAAGAAATTAGTTAAAGTACCGGCAAATTTAATTACCCTTTTAGGCTTATTATCAGCTGTAGTAACTTTTTTTGGATTCATATTCAATTTATTGATATTAATAATAATTTTCTTATTTATTACTGAATTTTTCGACCAATTAGATGGTATAGTTGCTCGACTTCAAGGTCCTACAAAATTGGGTGCTTTTTATGATTCTACATTAGATCGAATTGGAGATTTTTTCATATTTTTTGGGGTAATTCTAAGTGGGTATATAGGGAATTTATATACAAGTGTAATAATAGGGGTTATTGCATTAATGGGTGCATTTCTTACCTCTTACACTCGCGCGAAAATTGAAGCATTGGGTGTAAATAACATGTACGGGATTGGAATAATAGAACGCACTGACCGTGTGCCTATAATTTTTTTTGGCGCCATTCTACAAATCTGGTTTTTGAGTGCTATCTGGTGGACAATGATTTTTCTGACAGTTTTTTCAATAATTACTGTTCTTCAGCGAATGATATATGCTTATCATAATTTTTCTTCAAAAGAGAAAAAGGATAGTAACAGTTAAAATAGAAGTTATTCTACATCTTTTATTATAATTGGTACTATTGGGCAAATATTAATACAAGCCGGATATTTTTCATCCCAATCCAGATTATCTCTCTTTTTTTATAATTTTAATATCATTTCTTTATCGGCATCATTTTCTCTGAAACCAAATTTCTCGTATAAAGGCTTTCCATATGGGGTTGCATGAAGAACTACTGATTTTATCTCTTTTTCCTTTATTTCTTCAATTAATTTCTCAAGTAAGGCCGAACCAATACCTTTTCTACGCCATTTAGGTTTAGTATACATATTCATAATATAGGCAAATTTTCCAGTTATATTGATAAAATGAGGTGGTTTTTGTAGAAAAGATAAACCACATGTTGCGATGATTTTTTTATCAGATTCTACTAACCAAGCAATAAACTCATTGGATTTCATTTTATCTAACAAAAAATCCTTTAAAGATTTTCGGAATATCTCAATTTCCATATCAGATGGAGAATTTTGAATTTCTTTTAAAAATTCAACACGAAACTCTATTAATTTGTCTATATCATTAAGATTGCCTTTTCTTAGTGAGTACATGATTATCATTAAGTTGAAAAATATATAATCCTTCACATTACTATTTGGTTTTCAAATCAATCAA
>CAZRBD010000203.1:1204-2864 GCA_964598265.1 uncultured archaeon | reverse complement strand
GCCAAGTAATACCCATCATAAAATGCTGCTGATTCAATATCACTAACAATCTTATAAACCTGACGAAAAATTTCAACTCTTTCTTTAATTGTGGCCTTATCTCGAATAACTACATCAGATGGAATATCGATAGTAAAGAAAATTGCCCAATTATAATTTTCCAAATGCTTCCTTAATTCTGCTGGTTTTAAAGTATTTGGAGGGCAATGAGCCCCTACGCCATATCCAAAACATCGGGGAACTTGACATTTTAGAATCACGCGGTCATCTACGGGAATTTCATCAGTTTTTATAATTTTAACCCTACTAGCACCTAACGCAATAGCTTTTTCTCTGTATACCTTGAGATCCTCCTGAATCTTTGCCTCGCTTTTATCAAGAGTTATTTTTTTAATTTTTTTACTCATACACTTACCTCATGTGAAAATATATTAAATTTCCTATAAAGAGTTTATTTTCTAATTCTCGGAGGGGGAACAAATACTTTTCTCATTCCTTCTAGTAATGAAATCACATTTTCAGGGCAAAAATGAGCACATACTCCACATCCTATACACCATTCAGCATTTCTTTCAGCTTTATTCTCGTTATTTAACTCTATTGCATCTATAGGGCATTTTTCTATACATATACCGCAACCAGAACACAGATCTGTATCAATTTTAGAAATATAATTGGTCCAATTCATCAATGGCAAAACACCTTCTCTCCACATTTCAAACGTAACGCAACAATCTGCACAACAATTGCATATACTTGTTTCTTCTTTCAATATATCTTCATGAGGATGGAAAGCTTTGTGAACGAGTCCAGCTTCTTCAGACTGCTTCATAATTCGTAAAGCTTCTTCTTTTGATATCAACCGAGCAAAACCTTGTTCACTTGTATACCTTGCAGATTTGCCAAACGTGAAACAATTTTCTCTTACATCTGTAGTTTCACAAGGTTTTCCCAAAAGATCTTTATGGTGTCTACAAAAACAATGACCAACAGCAATCTCATCGAATTTGTTTATGAGTACTTCAATTTGTTGAGTTAGAATTATACTTTCCTCTGGAACTTCTAAGTTTTCATCAATTGTTATCCTAATATCTTCTCCAGATATATTTTTTTCTAGTATTGGTATAGTTCTGTCAAATGGTGGCATTTTCTGAAAAACAGGGACTAGATTTTCATATTTTTCCTGTACCATCTCTCTTGTTTCATCAAATAATTTCTTGAATAAATGCGCTAGCCTTTTATTCTCTTCAGAATACTCCAATTCAGACATAAAAATATACTCAAACGGGCCAACCATTATTAATGGGAGCAATCTATAAACCATAATTCCTTTAGAGCTTGGTTGGTTGAAAATTATACCTTTCTTCGCAAGAGATTCAACTTTTTTTAGAATTTCCTCTTCAGTTAATTTACTTCTTTTTTTTAATTCTTCTAAAGTCTGTGATTTTTTCAGTTTAAATGCCATAATGAAGTCCAAATCATCCTCAGCGATTAAATATTTTAAAATTTCAATCAGCGTTTCATTAACCGGAATGGGGAGCCTTCCAGCCTTGATAATTACTCGTGCTACCTTCTTATATTTTTCTTCTAACAATTCATAACCTAATCTTATTTATTTTGTTATAATTATCAAATCTTTGGATATTTAATTTTATTTTGA
>CAZRBD010000203.1:0-1104 GCA_964598265.1 uncultured archaeon | reverse complement strand
GGTGGAATTGTAAGTGGTAGGAAGAAGTCTCGTCTTTTTAAAATCATTCCTAAAGCAGAGGGGTTATTTACTCTAACAGCATTTCTCCAATCAAAAAAAAATCAAATATTGACAATCCCAATTGAAGTAAGAGTTGGAAACGTACCGATGCAATCAGCTCCAGTTGCACGACAAATAGTACCAAGTATTAAAAAACCAGTTGGGCAAATTAATTGCGAATATTGTGGAGAAAAAATTGAGGAAGATGCGAAATTCTGCCCAATTTGTGGTTCAAGTCTAACTAAGAAAGTAAAGATTGTAGAAGAGAAAACAACAAGAGATTGTCCAAAATGTAACCAAGAATTACCATTGGATGCAAAATTTTGCGCTAAATGCGGAGAAAAGCTGTGAGTTCCTTTAAAAAAGTTTTCTATGCTTTTTTCTAATATATATAGGAAATCTATAGTTCTTATTTTTCTTTTCCTAAACATCTCTCAGAAGTACTATTAATAATTACTTGGTTAATAATTAAGGTTAATATTACTTGATATCCCTACTTATGTAATTAGAATATTAAAATTAAGATGGTATCTAAAATGGGATCCAATCGTGTGTTGATTGTTGGCCATGGAGCACGAGAACATGTTATAGGCGAAGCCCTTGTAAGGGGAGGGGCTGATTTGCTTGCATTTATGAGTTTTAGAAATGCAGGTTTAGAAGATTTAAGTAAGAGCATTAAGATTCATTCTGAAACAGACTTTAAAGAAATCATTGATTTTTGTTCTGAAATGAATATAGATTTTGCTGTAATTGGACCCGAAGCTCCTTTAGTTGTAGGGATTGTTGATGCGTTGGAAAGAGCTGAAATTCCATGTGTTGGCCCTAAAATTGAAGCTGCTCAGCTCGAAGGTTCCAAAGTTTTTACTAGAGGGTTACTTGAGAAATACAAAATCCACTCAAACATCCAAAGTAAGATGTTTGACTCTATGGAGGGGTTAGACAAATTTATCAAGAGTATGGGAGAAGAAAACATAGTTGTAAAACCTGATGGTCTTACAGGAGGAAAAGGTGTAAGAGTTTATGGCGATCATCTCTTTTCAAATGGAGTTTGCCTTAGAGACTGAC
>CAZRBD010000202.1:1451-6141 GCA_964598265.1 uncultured archaeon | reverse complement strand
GCTTTGTTGGAATACTTACTCGCTGATTCAGGGGTCACACGAGCGCTCGTTTTTACACGCACCAAGCATGGGGCAAATCGAGTCGTAAAGAAACTACAAAGGAAGGGAATACGTGCCGAGGCGATACACGGAAATAAATCACAAACTGCACGTCAAAATGCGCTTAAAAGCTTTCGTATAGGAAAATCTCGAGTGCTGGTAGCTACTGATGTTGCTTCGCGCGGTATTGATGTAGACAACATCTCACATGTCATCCAATTTGATTTACCAGATGTACCGGAAACCTATTTGCATCGCATTGGTCGGACGGCAAGAGCAGGTGCGGGAGGGACTGCTTATGTATTCTGTGAAGAGAGTCAAAAAAAGGAATTAAAAGAGATCGAGCGGTTGATTCGTATGCGTGTGAAAATAATCCAAAACCATCCTTACAAGATAAGAAGGGTTGTGACGCACAACAGAAAGTATTAATTAAATTCAAACAATTATAGAACAATTTCCTTGAGAAACGTCGAGTTTCGTTAAATTTATATCTTTTTTTATAATTCTAAAACCTGTAATTAAGATTTTAATAACAAATGGCAATGTTATCAATAATCCTTGATAGAAAAAGCTTTTAAACTATTTAATTAATTTTTACTTACAAAAAATTCTAATCTCGATATATAAATAGAGGTAGAAAGCAAATGGCTCACATGTTAGTTACAGGTTGGTATCCCCCAAGTAAGGGTCAAGAATTAATAAAAGTTTTTATGTCAAAAGATAAGCCAGCATACCCCGATTTCGTAAAAAAAATTCATCACTGGACAGTTGTGTCTTCAGATGGTAACTACAAAACATATGCGGTATATGAGTTTCCAGATGATAAAATAAAGGAAACACTAGTAGCAATTGGTAAAAGATATACTTTATATACAACTGTGGAAGGCTATAGATATTTCCCTGAATTATTAATGGATGCTCAAGAGATGATAAAACTTTTCGTTTAATTTTATTCGTTTTATTTTATTTTATTTTTTTTTATAATTCTAAAACCTGAAGTCTTGAATATCCTTCTTTTATAAAGTCATAGTCAAGAATTTCTATTTTTTCAGGTACAATTTTTAACAATAGTTTTCTCTTGCCTCGAACAATTTTCTGAGCCTTCTCGAATTCTTCATCGCCCTCTCTTAAAAAAATCAAGTTATTTCTCCCCGAAGCAGTAATTTGCATGCCCTGTATTTTTCCTTCTGATATAGGCGTATATATACCTATACTAACGCTAGGATTTTCTTCTATATTCTTAACTTTTCTTCCCGGAGCAGGACCAACATATATGTTAAAACTACTTTGTTCAGTATAAAAATCCATAGGAGTCGCACGAGGAATATTATTACTACAAGTACATAATACTAAGACTTTTCTCGTATCCAAATAACTACGAATTTCTTTTCTTAATTTATTTTCTGGCATAGGCTGATTACTCATAATAGAACCCACTATATATTGAATCTTAATTTATCTATAAAAATCTCTCAAAATTAAATACTATGAATTAAAATTAGAAATGAAAAATATTAAATTTATGATACAACCTTAAAAACCAAAAATATTTTGAGGTGTTACTTCATAACCAGAATCTACAGCTTCCCGAACGTATGGAGACACTGGTCCATTAGCTAAAACCATGATTTTTATCTTAGATCCTAGATCTGGTTTATTCTGAACTCCAAATTTTAGATTAGCGTCTGCTGGAATTTCATTCGATATCGTAGAAATTATTTTATCTACCTTAGTCAGTGGTAAAGTATGATCACCTGTAACCGATACTAAACATCTTTTAACTTGACTTGAATCAGCTTGTAAAAGGGGATTATTTATTGCTAATTTAGCTTTTGCAATTAAATCAGCTTCATCTCCTTCGGATTCAGCAATACCAATTAACCCAGTTGGATATTTTTCGTCCTTTATGAATACCTTTTTTACATCAGCAAAATCAATATTCACTAACCCGCAATTGTTAATTAAATTGACAACTTCCCCAATGTTTCTTATGAGAACTTCATCCATTATTTTAAATCCAGTAATCATAGGAACCTGGCCAACAACTTTTAATAGATTATCATTTGGGATTGGGATTAAAAAATCAGAGTATTCAGCTAGATTTTTTAAACCTACTTTTGCTCTTGATGCTCTTTGAGCTCCTTCTGAGCTGAAGGGAATAGAACAAAAAGTAACAACAATTGCATTGTTCTTTTTTGCTTCTTGTGCTATTATAGGGGCAGCACCTGTTCCAGTGCCGCCACCTAAGCCACATGTTAAAAAGATAATATCCGCATTCAATGTTTTATTTAATCTTTCAATATCTTCTTTTGCAGCTTCAGCACCAATTGATGGGTCATTTCCAGAACCCAATCCACGACATCGTTCTTTTCCAATTAATATTTTATGTTTTGCATTCGCATAATATAGATCATGAGCATCTGTGTTAATATTCAACGTTTCAGCATTTTTTATCCCCATATCTTCTAAACGGGAGACTGTGTTATTCCCTGCACCGCCTACACCAACTACTAATGATTTAATTTTTAAAACTTTTAACAAATCAGCTAAATAACTATCATCGTCGCAATTAGGATTTGAATTAGGTTTAATATTATGATTAGTTATTTCATTAAATCTCTCTCTTACAGAAGCGCGTGATTTTGCTATTCCAGTCAAATCAAATACATCTTCTCCCATTTAATGTCACCTTAAAAAATTAGTATTTTATAATACGAGAACGATATCAGTATAATATATCGAAGTAATATCGTTGTAATATCTTCATAATATTAGATGAGATATTTTATCAGATCCAAATATAAAATTTGTATTTTTTACCTTATTTGTTTATTTATATCTATTTTTTCATCTGAAATAATTGACAACACACCGTAGTAAAAGTTTATAAGGTCATATTTGCATGTTTATCATGTTTAGGGGCAAGAAAATGGAAATTGATAATACTAAAGGAAGCATAGAAGGAACTGTAAACAGCTCAGAGAACAGTGATTTGATTAAAGTCAGAGCAATTCTTTCTTGTTCTTCTTGTGGTTATAAGAAAAAATTTAGAAAACAATTTAGACGAAGTCAGATGGAAGAAATTATGGTTTCTATCCGTATATTTGATTGGATGACCTGTTCCTGTGGAGACTTGCTAGACCTTAACTTAGAATTTAATATTTAATTGAAAAAAACGGATTACCTCAATATAATTCTTTTTTAAATATCAATATTAATTTTACCATATGTACCTCCTCCGCCAGGAGTAAATTCTATCTCATTATTTCTAATTGCACGAATAACAGAAGCGACTTTATCATTAACTAATTCAATTTTATCTAGTGGAGTACTAAATAAAATCTCAAATTCTGGCCCTAATTCTTTTATAATGTTGAAATACTGGCTTAACACTGTTTTACTGGTTAAACTTTTTATATTATTTATTGAACGAATAATATCAATCAATGGTACTGCATTTATATAAGGAGGTCTATGGGTAGGGTGGTTAGGTTTATCAAATGAAGAAATCACTTCAATTCTTTCACTTACACCTAACTTTAATTTGAAGTTTTTTCCCAGTTCTTCCTTGCACGCGGGGCAGATAGTTTTATTTTGGTCCACTTGTTTAATAAATTGTTTTTTTGCTTTTTGAGGATTATTTGTAAGCACGATTATGAAATTTTTTGTAATTGAATATTGATTGAAAACATTTTGTGTAATTTTTTTGGTTTTCTTAAAGAGGATTCTCCTTCGACATTTATTGCAGAACATATTATAGTATTTTCCAAGCTTAGGATGGAGACCAACATTTAGTGTTATTTTACGTCCATCTTTCCTTTTAATTCCAAGCAAAATTTCTTCAAAAGAGGGATTATCAATTTCGAATTTATTGAATTCTCGACCAAGTGCTCGAGGACTTTGCGAGTGTGCATCACTATTACTCAGAAATGTAACGTTTTTCAAGCAATCTAACCGATCTGCTAGATCAGTATTTGCAGATAATCCTAATTCAAGAAAATGGATGTTTTTTACTGCATCTTGATAACAATCTTTTAAAGAAGTAAATCTACCTTGTCTAAAAATTGCCCTAAATGGAGTAAAAGCGTGAGCAGGTCCAATTAAACATCCCGAATCAATAATTGTATCGACTAGCTCCGCTGGGGATAAGTCTACATGAGGTCGTCCGCCCCACTCACCCAGAATATTTTTAGAATGTTTAGATAAGTTCTTTTGGACTTCTCTAACAGAAGCAAAGTCAGGAAATAATACGATTTGGTGGACACTTTCATTATCTTCTATCTCAGTTTGGAGAATAAAAAAGGTTTTTTTATAGAGGAATGCTCCATTCTTATCCCGTTGCAAATTTTTTTCCATATACTTTAGCCAATCGGGTTGTAAAATATCACCAGTTCCAAGTATATTTAATCCTTTCTTAACACAGGTTTCAAGAATAGTGTCTAGATTTAAAGCTTTTGAAACTGCTATTGAATGAGGAGAATGAATATGTAGATCGGCATTGAAGTTGTCCATTGATAGAAATTAATTTTTAACTTATTAAGATTCTTCTATTTATGATTAAATAATGATCATTTGATCTTGAGTTGGATCAGTTAGTAATATTCTGAAATGCTCTGATTTATTTTTAAAACTTACCTTTTCTAGCTTTCCT
>CAZRBD010000202.1:0-1441 GCA_964598265.1 uncultured archaeon | reverse complement strand
TCAGCCATTATTTTTTCCCCGTCTCTTGCTTGCTCACAATAACGACCTCTGAATTATACTATTTCATTAATCTCTTTCATATTGATGTTATTCAAACTTCTCTTATTTCCTATAATGTTTAAAGGATCAATTTTATATGTACAAGGCGTAAAAATTGAATTTTCTGAATCTATAATTTTTGCTTTGAGTTTAATTCTTCCACAATTTTTAAACTTGTAATCATAAAAACTACCTCCCCAGTCTTTAGGACTTTTGATATACCTAATGAAGAAATCTATGTTATTATATTTACCTTGGTGCTTCTTTCTTTGCTCGCTTTTAAGAAAATCTTCAAATTTAATATCAGAACCCCCAAATCTCCATTTAAAATGTGATCTGTATTCATCTAATTTATATTTTCTACACTTGTTTGAAGTATTAAATATATTATCTAACCGATTTTGGAATTCAATACTATTTTCCGTACCATATATTATTAAATCGATATCAGAATCTTCGGTATTCAGTCCTACCATCATTGATCCTGTAATTCCTAGTGAGTTTTCAGAAAGAGTTCTTTCACTAATAAATAAATCGCATAATTCGAGAGCATATTTTTCGAGACTAGACAAGTTATTCTTTTCCAGTAACTTCTTATAAAACATCCTAGGAGTATGAATAGTTTTGATATCTTCTAATTTTACGCCTTGAATCTCTAAATCAAGTTCCTTGGAAAAAAAAATAAAATTAGGATAATATTCTCTCAAAATGTCAAATCTGTTATTAATTTGATAAATTTTTTTATAACGTATGCCATTTTTTATCCGTTCCCCGTCATTATCAGGAAAAAATCGTAAAAAACAGATTTTTCTATCGTTTGGATGGAGTATTCCTTTTACATCAAAAAAGAGGTTATCAATATTGGTTTCAATATAATCTCCTTCAATTGCCATATTGATGTTCATGAATTTCACGATATCCTTAATTAGTATTTTGAAGGAGTTTTTGATTTAATTTTGTGTTTTGGAATTGGTTTTAACTTTCTTATTTCTCTTTCGAAATCTCTTTTTTCGCCAATAAATCTCTTTTTATCTTTTTCTAATTTTGCTCTTTCACGTCTAATAGTATCTTTTTCACTAGATAGCGAGTTTTTTTCTTTTTCAAGTTGTTTATATTCATTATTAAGTCTTCTAAGCTTTTCCTCTAAGTTTGGTATTTTCCTGGTTAAAGAACGATATGTATCTTCCGCTCGAGGTATTTTTTTTTCTAATTCTCTCAATCTTGCTTCTTGTTGCCGTTTTTTTTTTTTCAATCCATTGACATCAGCCTCTACTTTAGCTCGTGATTTTTTTAGATTATCTTGCTTCTTCTCAATCTCCCGACCTTTTAGGTTCAAGTCTTCTTTCTTATATCGTATTTTTTCTTTCATTTCTTTTAATTTTTTTTTTTTTCCAGAAATTCT
>CAZRBD010000201.1:0-6203 GCA_964598265.1 uncultured archaeon | reverse complement strand
AACCAAAAGCTAGCTAAATATCCAATTCTTACGAATATTACCATTATTCCAAGACCAGTTAATCCTTCCAATAATCCAAATACACAAAAACCTATTGAACCCGTGGATAAATAAAAGAAATTTCTCCTGATTATTCCTGTTGTTTGAAGTCCTTTGTATAAAAACCCAAATCCTAGAAAAATTAGTGTTGACAACAATAATACTCCAACTAACATTCCCGCAATAGTAAACATATTAGTATTATAATCGATTAGAATTATGATAGGAGGAGCTGGTGGTTCTGGTATAAAATTGAAGGAATTTAGAGGATCAATTAACATAATTATTTCAAAAATCACTGAAATAACAACAATAATGGAAATAATGTACCATTTTTTATTTGGCGTTAGTAGTTCACTTCCTATATACATTGCTGAAATAATCACTGGGGCAAACCAAATATAACTTAAAATCCCAACAAAGCCATTATTTTCAATATTTTGGTTTGTTATAAGAAGCACCAAAAAATCGCTGAAAACTCCTAAGAACATTAGTCCCGCTAACATAACAGTTAATCCTAAATATGAAAGAAGTTTAGCTCCCGTTTTTTTTGATTTAAAATAGAAGAATAAACCAAATATTACGCCAAATACAACTACTCCAGTAGCCGTGATTCCATCAATCCATCCGTTTATATCTAAAGCCATATTTAAATACACTAGTAACGAAATTTTATTAATTTATTATATTATCTTCAAGTTTTTTAAATGATTTGTTAATCATTTTTTTGTGAAGTTATTTTAATGGGAAAGAGGGGATTTGAACCCCCGACCTGTGCCAATTCGCTTTTAATTAAAACGAAAACTTGGTTCCGGACCAAGAATCATACCAACTAGACTACCTTCCCAAATCTTGATTATAATAATTTTAAGGTATCTTAGATAAAGTAATCTTCTAACTAATTTGAAATTTAATAAATCACAAAACGATCAAAGTGTAGAAGGTCTAAACAAGTAAAAAATAAGAGTAGAATTAGTATTCGTAAAATAAAAAAATAATCAATATAAATTTTCTTGGAAGCTAATACGTGCAACAATGCTATTTGGTGGATTCCGTATGATATATGAGTAATGGATTAGTGAAACAACTGAACTTAAAGTGATACTTACCACTAAATCATAAGTTGAGCGCTCTCTAAATACTTATCTATCTGGCTCTCATCATATGACCAACCAAGATCCAGGAGATATGGAATTCTACCTTTTATTCCCATGATTGTATAACCATAATCGCCCAAAAAAACACCATAATAATCAGTCATGGGCACCATCTTAAGTGAGAGCTCAAGAGCTTCAACGAATGCATTGAGTTCATCGGGCGAAAAGTCAAAGGGACTAAAATTAATGACTGAATAAAACTCGGGCGGAAAGACTTTCTTAGAATCATATAGATCCCAACCCCCGATAGATGTACCTGAGGGACCGAAGTAAAACGTGGCAGGAAACATTTGCCCTCCAGGTGTTTTTACGAACATCCAAACAAAAAATAACATCTCATCCCCTCCGAACTTAAGAGCAGGAAATAGATTTTTAAGAGAGCCTCCATAGCTGAAGTCATATTGAATATTTTCTAAATTGATATCGTTAAGACTCTTTATTTTTTTAAGGTTTTTCATTGAGTAGTCTATAATTTTACGCCAAACCCCTGCTGAAGTGACTTTGCTACTAAATTTAATAACAACGTAAGACTCACGTAATTTAAAATCATGGTCTCGAAATAGGAAAGTGTAGCCTTGAAAATGAATTACCTTGTTCTTTTTATCAACTCTGTCCTCTTGTGTATCATCCATCAATTCAAGGAGTTTTTTTATTTCTGCCATTGTCATGAATTATTATGAACGTACGTGAATTTAAATCTATGGACTAAGTCAAAAAAGTAATTTATTTACTTAATGGTTGACGATTGTTATTATAAAATAATTATGTGATACCTATTACTAATCTCATGAAAGATTTTGATACTAATAAATAATCAAATTAGATATATTAAATATTTATGAAATCGTTGAAACTACTTTCCTATATCTATATTATATATTTTAAGATATTTTCTATAAAAAAATCTTGTAATGTCAAAAGAAGAAAAGAAGTAGATTGAGGAGTTTATTATCTATTTAATTTAAATCAATCTTTAATTCTTTCTAAGATTGAGATGATTCGGTAAACTGTGGTACGAGCATGAAATGGAATATTAGCGTCTTGAGCAAGGTCATCAACCATGTACATTACATTGCTAGATATAACTCCATGAGTTTCATCCTCCTTATGAAGTTCGTTTATACTTTTTTGAGCTACCCGTTTTATGTTTCTGGGTACACTTCGATCGCTCATCATACCATTTAGAAGTTCTTCAACAGTATCAAAAGCTTTTTTAATTTCCTCAACTGAAACAGTAGGCATTAGAAAAGACCACCAAAAAGAGCAATTTTAACATATAAAATATTTCTTAAAATTTAATTTTTTTGATTTTAAGAAATCTCAATAAATCCCAAATTCTCGAATTTTACTTTTTAATGTGGGAATGATGTTTCCATTTTCTTTTATTTGATCTTTATACATATTGAAAACACTATCAAAATTTAAATTATCCCCTTGATCAATTTCCTTTACGAAATCATAGGAAGTTTCTTGAATTTTGTTAAATATATTATCAAATTGCTCCGTATAATTTATGAGTTTTGGATTTACCTCTTTTCCCTCTCTCCGAACCATGTTCCTTAGTTTCCCTCTTGGTATTCTTATTGAATCTATTAAAGTATCACATTCATGTAGAAATTTATAGGATCGTGCTTTATTTTCATCTTCTATTTTAGTTTCAATAATTTCCGTTCTCCAGGTATTTATACGTCCTCTAGCGAAAGTATCGAAATTCAATGAGATTGAGTCTATTCCTTCCCTAACTAAAAATCTTAAGAAATCCGGGTCATCACTAGGAGCCTGTCCACATATTCCAACTTTTTTACCATTTTCATGAGCAACTTGGATTAAATGGCTTACAGATCGCCTAATGGCCTCACTATTAGTATCATAATTAAATCTTCTTCCTAATGGAATCATTTTTTCATTGTCTCTGCCAACGCCATAGGTTAATTGGGTAAGATCATTGCTTCCAATACTAAAGCCATCAAAATAATTACAGAAAAGATCAGCGCATATAATATTTGAAGGTATCTCTGCCATTACATATACTTTTAAACCATCCTTACCTCTAATTAAACCTTCAGTTTCCATGATCTCTAGAATTTGTTTTGCCTCTTCCGGACTTCTATTAAATGGAAGCATTGGTATAATATTTGTCAAACCCCAATCTCTGGCTCTTTTTATGGCTCTTACTTCCAAAATAAATGCATTCTGAAAATCATCATGTACATAACGAGAACAGCCTCTGAAACCGAGCATAGGATTTGCTTCTTCTCCCTCATATATCCACCCCCCAATTAAATTCTTATACTCATTGGTTTTGAAGTCTGAAAGTCTAACAACACATTCAGCAAGAGATCCATCTGGAAGCTCTTTCCATACACCTGCAGCTATAGTAGCAATACCCTCAGCTAATTTCTCAATGTAATATTCTTCTTTATCATCGTAACCAACTGTTAATTCTCTGATTTTATTTAATGTTTCCTTTAATTTTAAAATCTCTTGATTAAAAGGATCTTTATGATATAGATCCGATTTTTTAATATGTTCTATTCTTTTTCGTTGTTCTAAAAGTATGTCATATCTCATTATTAAAGCTTCAAAGTCAATTAAACAATTAGGATGCATCTGTATTTCATCGTTGATGATGAATTCTAACCGGGCTAAACCAGTTCCATCTGGGTGTTTACCTGCTGATAAAGCACCTTTTGGAATCCCTAGGTTAACTAAGACTTTTGTTTTCGTACGAGGAAGTTTAGCAAATTCGATTGTATCAAAATCATATTCGACGGCTTTTAACCAAATTCTCGGTTCTCCCTCACTACAATCAATAGTCACGTATTCAATTTTATCTCGGAGTTTATCCTTCATGACTTCAATGATATTATCTGCTCCAACAATTGAAGAAATACCCAATTCACGAGAAACTATAGCAGCATGACAAGTTGGGCCGCCTTTTTCGGTAATAACTCCCCCCAAATTTTGCATATAAGATGTCCAATCGGGATTTGTTTCTTCTGTTATTAATATATCTCCTTCTCTAAGTAAATGCGCGTTATTTATAGATTCAATAACTTTAATCTTTCCATATCCAATTCGACGACCAATCGCTATCCCAGAATTTTCAACAAGTAAACCATCTTCTATTAATTTTTCTGGGTCTTCAATGAGATAGAAAATTTCTTCAGTATCGCCCTTTTGGGAATGAACTGTTTCTGGACGAGCTTGAACGATATAGATTTTCCCATCATTACCCAAAGCCCATTCAATGTCCATTGGTTTCCCATAGTGTTTTCTAATATCTTGTGCAAAATTTCCTAATTGTAATACTTCTTCTTTTGTTAGACAAAATTTCAATTGCTTATCTGATGGTACAGGAATAATTTCTGTTCCGATATTTTCAGAACCTTGTGAAAATATCATCATTTTTTCTTTCTTCACCAACTCTTTTCGAATTATGCGTAAAGTTCGAGGATCATGTTTAAACACAAGAAACTCGTCTCCTTTTTCTACTCCTTGAACAATAAGTTCTCCCAACCCCCAAGTACCTCGAATTACAATTACATTTGGATTACCTGAATCGGGATCTTCAGTAAACATTACACCTGATGCTTTAACACCTCCTAAACCACCAGCCATTTCTTGAACTCCTACGGATAATTTCACAGAAAAGTGATCAAAGCCTGCTCTTTCACGATACATCGTCGCTCTTGTTGTAAATACAGAAGCCATATCTTTCAATATGTATTCTAAAATTTGCTTCTCCCCAGTAATGTTTAGATGAGTATCTTGTTGACCGGCAAATGATGCATCAGGAAGATCCTCGGCTGTGGCTGAACTTCTTATAGCAAATGTTGTATCCTCACCAATTCTATTAAGAATTTTTTTATATGCGTCTAATATCTCATCAGCCAAGGAATCTGGAATCTTCGCCTGTTCAATTACATATCGAATATTAGCACAAATCTTATCAACAATTTCAATAGATTTAATATCCTCTTTTTGAAGCTCCTTTGAAATCTTTTTAATGTCTCTCGCTATCAATGCTCTGAGGCTAACTTCTTCTTCTTTTATGGTGAAATAGTTTGTATCTAATACATAATCAAAAGCTTTTGCTGTTACTGCAAATCCTAAAGGTACTGGAATATTAAAACTCAGTAATTCTCCAAGTGAAGCATTTTTTCCACCAACAAGTGCCACGTCATTTACTTTAACTTCCTCAAAGAATTTTATATATCTATACTCATCCAATTTTAAAAGATCCTCCCAAATTTTAATGAAGAAATAATTTTCTCTAGTTTTAAATAATTTTTTTCTTCTATTTATAAATTAAACTTTATAAAAAATACTTATTATTTTAATTCTTTTTCGAAGATTTGAAAATCAGAATTTGTGAATAAACAAAAGATAACTTCCTTAATTTGAGTATTTCTAGTCAAATACTGAGATACAGTAGTACACATAATGTGAGCACACCTATTAATTGGGAATCCATATATTCCCGTTGAGATTGCTGGAAAAGCTATAGACTTTAACTTATTTTCATCCATTAATTTGAGACTATTTAATGTTGCGTTTCTTAATTTCTTATCTTCATTACCTTCACCCATTCTTGGTCCAACTGCATGGATGACATTTCTAGCTTTTAATGATCCACCAGTAGTTATAACAGCTCCTCCTACAAAGGTTCCCCCTATTTTATTACATTCTTCTTGTATTGAAGGACCTCCTTTTTTTCTGATAGCACCTGCTACCCCACCTCCTAAGATAAGTTGGGCATTAGCAGCATTAACAATAACATCTGTGTCTAATTCAGTAATATCTCCTTGAACAAGTTTGATTAAAGAGTTATTAATAGTTAATTCTCTAATAATTATCCCTTAAAAATAATTTAAATCTTGGTAGTAAATATACTTTAAAGTATTTAATTGTTAATTAGAAATATTCAAAAAAAAAAAATTAATGTTCATTATTTGGATCGTGTTCGGGATCATGGTTGTGGTCATGAGGTTCTTCTTGTTTTTT
>CAZRBD010000200.1:0-6205 GCA_964598265.1 uncultured archaeon | reverse complement strand
CCGAATACCGATAACGCAGAAAGTGGAATATTATATTGTTAATATTGAAAAAAATCTAGTAAATTTTTTTAATTTATCAAAAATGCAAAGATCTGAATTGATGGAAAAAGCAAAAAAAAAAATAATAAACCAGTTTGATATAAATATCATTGGAAAGAAATGGATAAAATTATATTCACAGTGAAGATTGATGTTATTCTTTTATTACAGTTTTCCATAGAGAATTTCCACTTTTTTTATAATTTGATTCCAATTAAACTTATTTACCATTTTTTTCCTCGCATTAATACCTAATTTTTTTTGAAGATTTTCATCTTCAAGTAATGATCGAATTAAATCAGCGAATTTTTTTGTATTTTTGGGTTCAAAATTTAATCCATCAACATTATTTTCAATTAATTCAGGTACTCCCCCTACATTGCTAGCAAGACAAGGCATCCCCAGAGCCATAGCTTCCATTAGGCTATTTGGCATCCCTTCTGAGACAGATGGTAATACAAATATTTTACTCTTTTGAATTTTACTCTTTAATGTGTTGTAATTTTCTAAGAAACCGTAAAAATTAAAATATTTTTCAATATCAGGTGCGATCATTTTCTTTAATAAATATTTATTAGCATGCCCGATAACCAATACCTTCAAATTTAAATTATTATTTTCTCTTAGAATTTTAATTGTTTCATATAAAAATTTAATTCCCTTATTTTTAACTTGAGATTTATCCGTGAGGTTTCCTACTAATACTAAATCTGACTCTTTACTGATTTCATTAGCTTTATCTGGTTTCCAATACTCAACATTTATCCCGTTAGGAAGATAATAAACTTTTTTATTTGAAAATAATACCCTAGGAATAGATGTAGTTTTTAAATATCTATCAAACAAGTCTATTGAATTAATAATTACAGCTCTTGAAAATAGAAAAGTTGAATCCATTGATAATTGAGAAAAAAAATTCACATCTCCTTCAATACCTCTTAAGCTAATGCATGTTCTCTTTTTAAATAATAACCCGATAAAGTTGACTAAAGTAGAGTAGATAGATGGTTGAAATACAGTAACAATTTGAATTTTATTTTTTTTTAAAACGCGAGGTAATACAATAGACGTAGAAATAATATTCGATAAGAATTTTATTGGTCCTAATATAAGATATTTTAACCTACTTAAATTTCCCCTATTATATTTTGGAAATATTTCAGAGATATGATAAATTTTGACACCGCTAATACAGATATTATGTCGTTTAGGTAATAATAAGCTAATTTCATGATTTTTTTTAAGTCTCTGCACTAAGGAAAATATAAATTTCTCCATTCCTCCTCGGTTTTTTGGAAGGAAATTATAACAATAAATTAGAATTTTCATTCAATTGATTAATCCATTTTAATTAAAAATATTATTTTACATTTTTAAAAACTAGTTCATTGTTTGCGTTTACACCCGGATCTACTTTATTATATTTTACCAATTTGAAATTTTGTTCAATTCTGTTAAGAAAAGTTACAATTTCTTTAAATGTTGCAACCTCAAAAGGGTAGCCTCCCAACCAATCCTTTACATCTGTCATTGGGTCCATGCCCCTATTTTTCTTGTAATTTTTAAGTCTAATCAAAGGATTTTTTAATGATAATAAGGTTATTATAAATTACATACCAGAAAATAATAGAAAATTCATTAATTTTTTACCAATTTCAGGTGATAAATTATAAACTTTTTTTACTTTTAACCAGAATCTCGAACTTCTGGTTTTATTATATATTGCTAAAAAAAAAATTCCATTATCATTTACTAACGATGCTGCATTTTTAATAGCTTCCCACATATTACCAGTATGATGGAGAACTCCCCATGAATATACGATATCATATTTACCAGATTGTGAAATAAATTTTTTGTCTAAAATAGAGCTTTGATAAATATTCCATCTCTCAGGGTTTTTTACTTTACTTCTTAAATAATTGGAGCATTGTAATGAAAATGGATCAATATCAACACTGGTAATCTCCTTAGCACCTAGAGCGTACATCGAATATGAAAATATCCCACTTCCACTTCCAATATCTATACAAGTCTTACCTGTAATATTACCTAAAAAATCTTTTAAACTCTGTTTAGCAATTTGAATTTTTTCAATAGACAATGAATTTAAGTAATTTTTCCAATTCTTTCCGAATGAAAATGAGATCCCATCAATTTTATTTTTTAGATTTCTTGTAAATTCTTCGGTATTTTTCATAGATTCTAAATCTTTTTTAAAAAAATAAAATAATATGTTAAATTTATGATATTAAATAGATTTCTCACTAAAATAATTTATTGATGAGCGGATTAAAACAGGAATATACTTACTGCAAAAAAGTAGGATTTAAAGACGTTCCTAATATTCTTTTTCAGTTTTATGCTGTAATTAGTTAATAAATTTAAATTATTTTTGTTATTGTAATAGCTTTGTATATAATGAATAATATTGTTTAGAAGTTTGTTCAATATCATGATTTGCAATAGCAAAATCCCTACAATTTTTACCTATATCTTTAGTTTTAGAAGGATTTTCAATTAAATCCTTAATAGTATCAATAAGTTTTTGAAAATTACCTTTTGCATGGAATCCCAAATTATAGTTAGTTATTACATCATCTGGATCTACATTTAGCGATATTACTGGGGTTTTGTACATCCAAGCTTGGATGAATGCGTTTGGAAAACCTTCAACAGAGGAAGTATTTATTAGTAACGAAGCCTTAGCATAATAGTTATTATCTATGTATTGCTTAACTCCGGGAATATAGGTAAAATTACTATACTTTTTCGAGACTTTAGTAAGTTTATTTTTCAAGTAACTACCTGAACCAATGAGAACAAATTTTGCATTTAAATCTTTTAATTCCTCGAATATTTTAGTAAATAAATCTGGGCATTTCAATTTGTCAAGTCTAGAAATCCATAAGATTATAGGAGGGTCGTTTTTTTTAAAATCTTCATTTGGTATTGGATGCCCTGATTTAATAACAATAGAATTGATATTATAATTTTTATCGATTTCTTTTTTCATGTAATCTGCTAAAACTACTACTTGATCAGCATGTTGTACTCCATATTTATAAAAGTGATTAGTTGTTTTACTCCATCCAAAACCATTTTTTTCGCAATCTAATATCGATGCTACAGTAAATACAAATTTCTTTTTTTTTATTACCCGCGAATAAAAAGCCCATACACCAGTAATAAAGTCAGCCCCACTCAAATGATAAATATCAAAATTATACTTAAAGAAATGTTTGTAAAAAAGACTTGAATCTGTTGCATTAATTATATTGCCTACAGTCCTTTTAGTTTTTGAAGTTTTAAAATCTCTTGGTTTTCCAATTGTACGTACTTTTAATCCATTTATTTCTTCAGATTCTTTTTGAGTTTTGGTTAACTTATTTATAATAAAATAAACATCAACATTTTTTTTAATTAAGTGTTGCCCAATTAAATCCATTTGTCGTTCAGATCCACCTGAACTATATTTTGGATGGGAGCTTAATCGCATACATACTTTCAAATTCTATACCGATTTTTAAATTGAAAAAGATAATTAAAATGCATCTATTTTTTTAAATATTTTAATTTAAGTACAAATCATATTTCATATTGATCTTTAATTTTTACAGAACTAATTTAGGTTTATAGGATTTAATCCGTCATTCTCTATAAATGTCTCATACCATAATTCAAACATAATTAGATTCCATGCTTGATCGGCAAATAATTTTTTTATTAGATTTTTCTTGATCAACCTTACGTATTTACTCTGAATGATATTTTTTCTCTTTTGTAAATTTTCTAGTAATTGACTTGAGATCTCTCTTAACTCTTTCTTTAACCATAGATTTATTGGTGTCCCAAATCCCATTTTCTTTCTTTTTAGTATTTCACTAGGCAATATATCTTTCATGGCTAGTCTAAGAATATACTTTTCTATATTATTCTTTAATTTTAAATCTGAAGGAATTGAAGCTGACCAACTGACAATCTCTTTATCCAAAAAGGGAACTCTTGCTTCAAATGAAGTAGCCATACACATTTTATCAATCTTCATATTGTATTGATTTGGTAACTGATATTTTAAATCCCAACGAGTAAATTGGTTTATTACATCTAAGTTTTTAATAAAAGTCTTTTTAATAATTTCAGGTACATTATAAGTTTGAGAAGGGATAATTCTTGTTAAATCGTTGAGGGGTAAAATTGCTCTCATAAATTTATCTTCTTCAGTTTTAGACTGACTAGCATAAGTTAATGCCATTCTTAATTTTTGAGATGGAATGAAATCATAAAATTTCAATAATAGATTATAAATATCTTTAGGAACGTATTTTGCAAAACTTAAATAATCCTTTCGATAATAAATTGAATATCCCGCAAATATCTCATCTGCACCATCTCCAGTTAATGCAACTTTCATTTTTTCTTTAGCGTAATTTGCCATAAGATAAACAGGTATAAATGCAGCATCTGAGACAAGATCATCATGATGCCAGATAAGTTTTGGTAATAAATCAGGTAATGATGCTGATTTTACGACAATTTCGGTGTGATCTGTATCGTAATATTCAGAAGCTAACCGAGAATATTCTAATTCGTTGGTTGGGCCACCTTCCTCGAAACCAATGAAGAAGGTTTTGACAGGATCATCCATTAGTTTTGACATAACGCCGACTACACTTGAAGAATCAATACCTCCTGATAAAAATGCACCCAAAGGAACATCACTGGCTAATCTGATTTTCACACTTTCTTCTATTAGATTCTTTAATTCTTTTGCAAGATAAGAAGCAGATTTATCTCGATTTATATTAAAATTAATATCCCAATATGATTTTATGTTAATCTGTTTACTTTCTAAGTTAAATATTAAAAAACTCGAAGGAGGGACTTTTAGAATGTTTTTAAATAACGTTAAATTAAAGGGTATATATCTCAAGGAAACATATAAACTAAAACTTTTCAAATTTACTTCCCTTTCAATACTATGGGCTAAAATACTTTTAATTTCTGAGCTAAAAATGAATTTATTTCCGTCAAAGTAATAATAAAGAGGTTTTAATCCCATGTGATCTCGTGCTAAGAAGAGAATTTTTTTTGTCAAATCGAAAATACAAAACGCAAATTGTCCCCTTAATTTTTTTACACAATCTTCCCCCCATTCTTCATAGGAATGTATAATTACTTCTGTATCTGATTTTGTATAGAAAGTATGCCCTTTACTCTCTAAATCTGCTCTTAAATCTTTAAAGTTATAAATTTCTCCATTGAAAACTATCCATAGATCTTCCTTTTCATTATGTTGCGGTTGATGTCCCGTAATTAAATCTATAATTGAGAGCCTTCGTATTCCAATTGATGCATGGAAGTCTGTGTAGTACCCCTCATCATCGGGACCTCGGTGTTTTAATAAATCCATCATCTCCTTTAATTTTAGCTTATTATCCCAATTAAAACCACAGATGCCACACATTCTTTAATTTAATACCTTTTTTTTCAGTATGATTAATTAAATTGGTTTCAGAAAAGTATTCTTTATTATTACTAATTTATCTAATTTTTCAAAATAAGATTGATTAGATCTTAATCCGCGTAATGACTCCTTTAATAGTTAGTATTTTACAATTTTAAAACCTACATTATTTACGGTTCTTTATCTTTTGAATTATGTATATTTATAAAATTTATTAAAATTTTGTTCTTTTCATAGAATTAGAATAAGTTTAAGTTAAAATATTAAAAATATTTAATTTTCAAAGAAAACAAGAATCTCCTAAAGATGAGGTTTCAAGTTTGAAAGAAAAATTTGTCATTTCGTTAATTACAGGATTAAGCTCGAATGTGTTATTTTTATTTGCTTCATATATCCTCTTATTAAAATTAGATATTGCTTCAGTAGGAATATGGGTTTTTTTAAATACTGTTGTTAATCTTGGTTTTTTATTTATAAATGTTGGTTTTGATTCGATTCATTATCAATATTCAGGTAAAGAGAACATTTCAGATTACATCGGAACTTATTTTATGATTAAAATAGTAATATTAATAATCAATATTATAATTACGTTAGGACTCTTAGCAATATTACAAACATGGAGCATAGAATTTTTTGGATTCAGCTTACTTTTATTGTTTTCTAAAATTTTCTTTTGTATAGGAAATATATTTATAG
>CAZRBD010000199.1:0-6245 GCA_964598265.1 uncultured archaeon | reverse complement strand
TTGAGATGCTAATTCAATAATTAATGGATTATCACTAAACGATTTTTCTGTTAGGCGTAGGTCGTTTTGAATGGCATCAATTCCAATCCTTATATCTTGTGGTGATATTATATTTTTTTGAGATGAGAGCTTTAATCCCTTCGCTGTGAGTTCAAAAATAGTCAGATTTGAGTAAAAATATTCATGAAATGTTTTGGATAAGAGATTTACTAAGATAGTTTGAGGAATATTTTCAATCCCGATTTTTATGAGAGGTAGAAAGTAGGATGTGTCAATTAGAATCTTCATAATTCATAGTCTTCAGTCAAGCCGTCCTTAAATTGTTTCCATGCATGGTAACTTATTTTAATCTTAGGCGAAGTATTCAATATTTCTTCTATAGAATGAATTTTTCTTACGATTAATTGATCTTGATGAATATATAATAAAATAGGCTGATTAGGTTCAAATCCGAGCCTTTTTCTAATTTCCTTTGGAGGGAAAATTTCCCCTTTTGATCCAATTTTTAAAACTATTGTATCAGATTGAATTGTCATTATAAAATAATATATACTCGAAATATTTAAATTTTTCGAGTCATATAATTCTGCTTATTTTAATAGCTCCCCCCGTGGTGCCCCTCCGATGATTTTATCTTAATTAACTGAAGAATATACTAAAAACTTGAAGAAAATACTTCAATAATACTAAAGACACTAATAGCGAGAATTTGTACTAATGAAAGTTAATATAGGATATAAAAATATTTTTTACTAATCGCAGGTTTGAGGACGCTTAAAAAACGTACTTTGAAGCTGTAAGAATCTATAAAAGGTTGGCGGAAAATAACCCCGAGGATTACACGCGTAATTTCGCCAATACTCAGAAAAATTTAGGAGTTGTTCAAATACGTTTAAATTTAAATATATAGACTAATTTCAAAACTATAATAAAAAAAAAAATAGAGAAGTGAAAAAAAAATGCATAAAAAGAAGTTAGGACTAATTCTACTTGTATATATTGTTCTCTCTAATTTTCAGTATTTGTCTGTAAATTCTGGTGGAAACATAATTAATAGTCAATTTGACACGAGTTCCGACGTTTCAGTTAAAGTGAGTGATGCTCAATATGAGTGTGTAGATGCGTGGATCATTATTGGGGGAGATAAATCATCTCATGAATATTGGGAGTTAGTATTAACAACACTCGAATGGGTCTACGATCAAGCATTAGCATTGGGCAGTAATGATGATGATATATTGATGTTAGTTCCGGAGGTTGCTGTCACATACACTTCACGGGAATATGGGGATAGTTCTCCTAATAATATGGATTGGGCATTTAATACGTGGGCACCCAATAAAGTTGGTTCAAATGGTGTTTTGGGAGTCTATTTACATGATCATGGAGGAACTGATGCAATGGCAAATTATCCTTATCCCTCATTAACTGCAAGTCAACTTGATCAATATTTAGATGATTTTGAAGCAGCTTCTGGAAGTGACCGGATTATTGTTATTTATGAAGCATGTTCTTCGGGAACTTTCGTAGATGAATTAAGTCAATCGGATAGAATAATTATGACCTCAACTGAACCTGGTTATAGCGCATGGTGGAGTCCGATCTCACCTCACATTTCACTGTTTGGAGAAGGTCTTTTTAACTCCATCCTTGCAGGAAATTCTATTGGAGATGCTTTTGTGGATGCTACTAATGAGATTAACGCTTTAGGTTACGGAGGTATTCAAAAACCGGTTATTGATGATAATCACGATGGTGTTGGACATATAGTAAATGCTTGGGGACACCTTCCAAGTACAGGAGATGGAACTGATGCAAAAAATACCTATTTAACTCAAGGAGGATGTCCTCCTATTTTGATTCAATCTCTACAAGTCTTGTATGTTCCATTGAAATTTTGGGTAGCATATCACCCAGTAATAATTACTATTCCAATTTCCATAAGAGCTGATAATTCAACAGGTATTGCACGTGTGATTTCCCGAGTAATACCTAAGGATTGGACACCCCCAGAACCGATAGATAATGAATCAATGGGAATTTGGGATGCGAATGAAAATTTATATCAATCGAATTTAACACTTGATGGGAATGGTAATTTTACTGGGAGAGTATCGATCTATTCCCCTGTACGTGATTCCGACTATTCAATGTCCTTTATTGTTGAAGATGTAGATGGAAGACATGGTCAAATTATTACCACTCAAGTAGGTATTAATGAAGACGGAATTGCTCCAGTAGATAATGTTGATCCTACAGTAGTAATTATAAATCCCAGCCCCAACACAGATTTAATAGGTATAGTAAATATCACGGTGGAAGGAGATGATGATCAAGCTCTTGATAAAATTCAGATTCTTTTTGATGGTGAATTGCTGAAGGAACAGGATATGCCTTCATACTATCCATATCCGGAAGTCAAGTATAGTTTAAATGCATCCAAATATGAAAGTGGAGTTTATAATATCACAGCTGTTGCAGTGGATGAAGCAAACAATAAAAAACAAACCTCAATATCAGTTAATATTAGTAGGGATGGAATTCCAGGCTTTGTGATCACTATTTTATTCACTGGAACTATACTAGGAGTTATCATTGTGGTTATATTACACAGAAAAAAGAATAATGTATAACCAATGAAAAAAAAATTAATTTCTAAATACTTTTTTTTAATTTTTAAGTTTATTCAAATGACTCGAAAGGCAATTTAATGAGAAAATAGTGGTTATAGAGATAGAAATCTTATAAACCTCATTTAAGACGTTCTGTGTTATGTTATTTATACATTTCAACTTCAGTAGTAACCATTTTTTGTATTTTGACGATTCTTTTAATTTCCTCTTTATCACTTGGATCCATCATGACAATCCTAATCAAGATCAATCCCTTTTTGCTAAAGCGAGGTGCTGACACAATAATTTCATTCTTTTTGCTCCTATAAGATATACCTCGTTTTTTCAGGATAATTTCTACTTCTTGACCGTACTTTTGTTTGGATTCAAGATCATTCAGAGTAAAATAACAATCTTGGTTTCTAGCAAAAAAAGTAATTGACCAGTAGACACCTTCAGGTACCTTTGCCTTAATCCTCAGTACTTTTCTGTGAACATCATAAATGCAAGAAGAAACCATAGCATGCGGTGTTGGGTAAGGTACAAAACGAGATGCTGCTGAAGTTACCGGTCCATGTAAAAAAATGTTTGGAAAACGATAATTTGGGAACCCTTTCAGTCGCTTATCCGTAAGATAGTAAGTATATAGAGTTATTCCAAGGATATATAATATTCTTGATAAAATCAGAGTGCTTATAATCCAAATCATAATCTGAATAAATAATGCTGTCATAGTCAATCCTCACGTATAATTTGTGGGAGATTAGCACTTTCACTATTTTCAATCATTGAAGGTTTGGGATTATAGCAGCGTAGAGTTATTCGAAAATGCCCTGTTTGATCTCCTAATGGGATCCAATTGCCTGGTTGTTCTTCAGTTGATAATTTTATTACCCAAGATCCATCTGTTTTACGTTTAACATCAGTATTGGAAAAGGAATATCGGTCAAATTGATTACGAATAAAAAACCCATCTCGATTTACAGATAGACACCACCATCGGGTATCAAGATCTACCCCCTCAACTCTATATTTATGATTATATGTAATCCGGTTACCATTAGAATCAAGTTCAGCTCCCCAGTAAATAGCTTCATCACGATTCATCCCAAAACCGGCATGGTTCGCGATTCTAGCTCTATGTACTCTTAAAGCTTCTTTACTACCTTCCCCTCGTCGATTTGTTTGCCAGCACCCATTCCTTATAATATCATAATCTCCTTTTGTAGCACGTCGGAGTTGATACCAATACCAAAAATAGGCTAAGCATGCTGCTATAATTGGACTTGATATAATAAAAATGATTAACATACTGATACTTACTTTATCTCCTTATTTAATAAAAAGTTATTTGCAAGATTTTTCTTTATCTTAAATAAAATTGAGATTAATAGTTGAGTCCCCTTCATCTCCCTTCTTCAATAATCTTTTTTTGATGCTTCAAAAAAGTTTAAAAACTTTCATGATGGTTTTTATTTAATTATCTAGATGAGAAGAAAAATGAAACTGTTTGAAAGTAAACGATTACTCGGAGTTGAGCCGACTTATGCAGAAAGGAGATAGATCAAAATGAAAATATTAGGTGTGTCGGGCAGTCCACGGAGAAAGGGGAATACTGTAATTCTGTTGGAAGAGATGCTCAGGGGTGCAGAAGAACATGGTGCTAACATAGAACTTTTCAGTGTGTCGGGCAAGGATATTAGAGGGTGTGATGGTTGTTATTCTTGCTTTGCAAAGGGTGAGTGTCATATCCAAGATGACATGCAATCTCTTTACGAAAAATTGATAGAGGCAGATGGTATTGTATTTGGTTCCCCCATCCATTTTTACGGCATCACAGCGCAAGCCAAGGCTATTATGGACCGCACTTTTGCATTGAACAAACCAGGCAAGACCCTAGCAAACAAAGTAGGCGGGGTAATCGTTGTGGCAGGCAGTTTAGGTCTTATTGATGCCCTCAAGGACTATTATTTCTTTTTCACTGTTCAACGGATGCTCCCAGCCAATTTCGTTGCGGCGTATGCAGTAAAGAAAAGAGATGCTAGGCAGCTTGAAAAGGGCATGAAAGCTGCTTTTAGGCTTGGTAAAGAAATGGTGCAGCTAGTTGACAAAAAGTTTGAATTTCCTAGCGAATTTCACCGTAACTTCTTTGCTTTTGGTACCCATACTCATTAGCTGCCAGTATCTACATTGTATTAGGATATGAGTATTGCCTTCATTGAAGATGTCAGAAATTATTGCTATATACCAGATATTCTAAAGAAAAGTATCAAAAGATCTTGAATAACGATGCTAAGTGGAGATAAAAGTATACCTATGTTAAACATGATAAAAATTTCTGTCTCCCCCTTGGTGCCCCCTCCTAAAAAAATGGTTAGGTTTTGTTAATATTTTCCATAGTTATTACAATTTTTCCTTTATGGTGTCCTTCTTCAAGATACCGGAAAGCTTCGGCAACATCACTTAGCGGGTAACGTCTATCTATAACAGGAACTACTTTGCCGGCTTCAAGAAGTTCTGTCAAAAAAACCATATCTTCTTTTTTGTTTGGTCTCCACACCACGATACTCATTTTTTTATTCCTTGAAATCAATGGTCCGAGTAATGCAGCTTTGAAAACTTTACCCATAGAACCTCCGACCATGCGAAGAATTCCCTTGGGATTCAAAACACGCTTGTAATTAGAAATCGAATGAGATACCACAACATCAAGGATCAGGTCATAATGCTGCCCACTTGTGATGAAATCTTCTTGAGTGTAATCAATGACATGGTCAGCACCAATCGAGCGCACTATGTCCAATTTTTCCGTGCTGTCCACACCAGTCACTTCGGCCCCAAATAATTTAGCAATCTGCACAGCAAACGTACCCACACCACCACCCGCACCATTAATCAAAACTTTTTCTCCTGGTTGAATCTGTCTTTTATCGCGAAGTCCCTGCAGGGCGAGGATTCCTGCTTGAGGTAGGGTCGCTGCTTCTTCGAATGTTATACTGGCTGGTTTCAGGCTTAATGCATTTTCAGGAACACATGCATACTCAGCAAAAGCGCTAAAACCACACCGGGATAAATCCACGAATATTTCATCACCAGGCTGAAACTCCTTTACATTTCTGCCAATCTCTTCAATAACCCCAGCTATGTCAGATCCAAGTATGTGGTATCTTGGTTTTCGAGAAAATTGAATCTTTCCTGTCAGAAAATCCAAATCAGCAGCATTTAAGGTTGACGCATGAACTTTTACCAGTACTTCATTGTCCTTTGGAGTAGGTTTATCTACGTCTTTGAGCTGAAGAACTTCCGGACCACCGTATTCTGTATATACAATCGCTTTCATTAGGACTCCTCCACATTTATTGTTTTAGTAGCTTCTTCTTTTACTCGTACCCCTACTACGACCTTTTCGATCACCACGAGCTTTTCCACTACCTTTTCCACCGCTATAACCTTTTCCACCGCTATAACCTTTTCCACCGCTATAACCTTTTCCACCGCTATAACCTTTTCCGCCTCCATAGCCGCCGCCCCCACCACCGCTATAAGATCGTTTTTCGGATGGGGGAGCTTTTAGAGTAACTACAACGTTATTTGCTTGAGGACCTTTTTCACCTTGTACTACATCAAATTCGA
>CAZRBD010000198.1:0-6283 GCA_964598265.1 uncultured archaeon | reverse complement strand
GAAGAAATATGAGTTAGAATTAGTCTTTTAGCATTCATTCTTTTAGCATCCGAGGCGGCATCTATAGAGGTAGAGTGTTTTTTATCTATTGCTGTATCTGCTAAAGCTTTTGCGAAAGTGGCTTCATGTATTAAAATATCGGAATCTTTTCCTAACTCAATTAAAGAATCACACGGTTTTAAATCTCCAGAATATGTTATTTTTCTTCCTGGTTTTTTAGGCTCAACAATTCCTTCTTCAATTGGATTAATGATTCTTCCTTTATATTCAACAGGTAAGCCTTCTAGGAGTTTTTTTCGAAGATAACTTTCAGGTATACCCAGTTCCTTTGCTCGTTCCGGATTAAATTTACCATAACGATATTTTTCAATGAACGCATATGCGTAAGTTATTACAGAATGATCTACTGAGGCATATCTGATTGTGTAGTATTTTGAGTTGAGAATTATGTCACTTGACATTTTCCTAGTAATGGTTGGGATATCAGAATCTAATCCATCATATTCGATTAACTCTTGGTTTTGATGATCAATTTCAATTATTTTAATCGAATATTGTGCTTTAAGCCCAAGAATTTTTCTGTGGAAACGTAGATAAAGAAAAAGGTTTCGTGGACCATAAATCACCATTGGGGCAGTTCTAACATTTAAACTCAACCGAAAGAGAAATCCTGGGAGTCCAATTATGTGATCACCATGAAAATGTGTGATAAAAATTTTCAAAGGTTTATTAAATTTCAAATTGGCTTCAGCAAATCTGCGCTGGAAATCTTCTCCACAGTCAAATAGAAAAAGTTTGCTCCTAAATTTTATAACAATTGATGATAGATTGCGTTCTTTTGTGGGTGTCGCTGCTGCAGAGCCTAAAATTATGAGATCCATAATCAAGTTAAGATTTACTTCGTAAATGAGTGATCTCTATCCTCTGTTCCACATTATCTTTTTTTAATTCATCATTTATACTCATAAGTTCTTTTATTCTTAGAGCAATATGTGGATCTACTTCTTTTTTTGTATGACTTGGTGTCTGAATATTAGAAGCCGCAATTTTATCATATTTAACTTGAACTTCATTTAATTTGTGATCCTTTTGCTTTAATTGATTTTCTAATTGTCTATATCTCTTTTTAATTTGTACTGCTTCATTTTTTATTGTTTGAATTTCACCTTCTTTCGTTTCTAATTGTATCTGTAGAGAAGTCGCTTTCATTCTTAGCATTTTTAAATTTCCTTCTAATTCTTTTTGAGATTTTCCAACCTTGTCAGCTGTACTTATTTCATTTTCTTTTAACTGCTCTTGAAGAGATTTTATTTGTATTTTTGCTTTATTTAATTTATTTTGTAAATCTTCTTTTAAATTCTTAATTATACTTTCTGGAGGAGCTTCCTTTAGCTCAAAATTGGCTATTATTTCTGCTTTTTGTAAGCTCTCAACATCATTTTTTAATTTTCTTATTTCGTCATCCTTGTTTCCTAGGAGATTTTTTAATTCATTTAGTTCTTTTTTTAAAAGATCAATTTTGGAAGATTGACCTCCTTTTAACTCTTTTAGATTAGTTTGATTTTGCTTCAAGTTAATGATTTGACTTTTAGCTTTATTAAGTTGATTTTGAAGATCTTCTATTAATTTTGAAGTAATTGAATTATCTTGTCTATCACTTGCAGTGGCGATGAGATCTTTTAGTTTTTGGTCTAAATCAATAATTTCTGATGTTAAGATTTCTACTTCTTTATTCTTAATTTTTAACTTTTCAGTGATTTGATCACTTTTTGCTAAATCAGACCTTAATTTATGTATTAAAGAACGTTGTTTATTCACTTTTTCTTGTAGGTCTTTTACTAAGGCATTAAGAGGTGATTTACTTCTTAAATCTTCTACTCTGATGACGGACGATTCATTATTTGGTGCATTTTTTAATCCTAATTTTTGTCTTGCCTTTCCTACTTCTTTATGATATGTTACTTTTTCAAGTTCTATTTTTATTTGTCCTTTCTCTTTTCTTAAAAGACCCATTTGATTCTTTAATTCTCGTATTTTTTTATCTTTTTCTTGAAGCATAAGAGAGAATTTTGAATCAGCAGCTTGTTTTTTTTTTCTCTTTTTTTTACTTCCTTCTTCTGGAATAAGAATGTTTAAGTCTGCGATGTTAACTTCAAGCTCTTCAATGTTGAATAGTTATCCCATAATTGCATGGTCTTTTTTTACAAGTTCTTCCTCTAACTCACTTATTCTAGCATTTAAATCCTCTATTGACATATAAACAAATAACCTTTCGTAAGAAATTAATTTATTAATACAATTTTAGAAATTAAAATTTAACCTATTATAATTATCTGTTTCATCTTTCTTACGACTAATAAATACGAGGTACGATTATTAAATATTAAAATCCTTGATATTAAAATAATTAATTTTCTTAACAATTGGAATAAGACTTAAAAAATTAAATATCATAAAGATACCTAGAATTAGTATAAAGAAAATAAGCGGAACAATAAGGGGGGGTAAATAAGCGCGACCTAATAAAAGATTAGTATTAAGAATCATCCCTATTCCAAAACTCAAAAGAAGTGAAGGTAAAATTATAAAAACTGACTCTGTAAATAGAATTTTTCTTATTGAACTAATTTTTGAGCCTATCGCTCTCATAATTAAAAAATCCTTCGATTTTTCTATAATTCCTACTTTTTGATAGTTAAATAAAGATAAAATAGCAAGTCCAGAAATGACAATAATTAAAAATATAGGGTACAATGATAAAGAAGATAAAAAATTCAAATTCATTTTAAAAACATTATCTAGTTTTAAATACGAGAAATCAGATCCCAAGTTTTTAGTGATATTATCAAGTCCTTGTTGGATTCCATAATAAGTATTGGGATGGAGCTTAATTAAAACAATATTAATCTCATTATGCATTAAATTTAATAGTTTTCTAGATTCATTAATACTTATATATCCCACGTACCCATTATAAAAACTATCTATAACAACCCCTGAAATGTGGAAAGTTTTACTAGTCGCTGAGATTTTTAAACTTTGAGCAAGAGCATAATCAAATAAATTATAAGCTAAGCCATCCCCTATAGTAATGTTTTCAAAAGCATCTTCCTCAGTAAAAAACCTTCCTTCAATCTCAAAATCTTGAATAATAGTTTCAGGATTAATACCTATTATTGGAATATTATCTTGTCGATCTTTGCCTACAACTTTATAAGTATCATCTTCAGTGATATAAATTCCCTGAATTTCTTCCACACTATAGAAATTAATTAATCGTTCTTCTACCAACTCAACCCCATTTAGATCTTTAATTTCATTAATGACACTACCATTGAATAGATATTGTGGATCGGTAAAATTAATGTTATTCTCACTTATTAAAAGATTTGGATCCGAAAACATTTGGTACATTAGAGAATAGTTATTAATAACATCTTTGTGCCCAATAACTACAATATTTTCATTTTGGGATTTTTGTATCCACCCATGGGATGATGTACTTAAAACAATTGTTCCTAAACCTAATGTAAAAATCAATAAAGCCATGATCGTAAAAATTATAAGATATCTTATAAATTCCCCTTTTTTTCTTATAGTATTAATAATTGCTATTCTTAAATTGAAACCTAATGACGCAAGCCATTTTAAAATGAATTTCAATTTTTGGGAGGCATCATAGTTAAATGGGATATCTTTTGAGAAAGTTTTAATGATTGATTTTCCCCCAATTTTTCTTATTGTATACCCTGTAATGACAAAAATACCAATTAGACTTGAAATAAACATTATTGGTGTGTATATAAGATCAATATAAAAAACAATTGGAAAGTTAAAGAATTCCATGACTAATACAAACACGCCATAAGCAATAAAACCAGAGACTAATCCGAGAAAGAAACCGATAATGAATAAAATAAAAGCTTCAGTTAGATAAAAGCCATATAATTTTCTGGGGAGCGTTCCTAAAGCTCTCATAATGGCAATATCACGTTTTTTTGAAAGTACTAGTGTAGTAGTCACTACAACTATTAAAGCAACAGATAATATAATTAATAAAACTTGGATAATGGCATTAAATTTTTGATAAACAACGTATATTCCTCCTGAAAAGAAATTTTTATTGATAAAGTCAGTTGGAATAAATATGTTTAAACCTATTGCAGTTGTGAAATAAATTAAAAATTCCGTAAATGCAACAACTAAAGTTATCATCAGCAAAAACGGATAGTTAGAACGTTTTTTTCTGAAAAAATCTTTTAACGCAAAATCAATAGATGACATTCTTAGTTTTTATTCTCAGTTGTTATTTCTTCACTTATAATTTTTCCATCATCAAAATTTATAATCCTATCTGCTAATCCTATTAAATAATCGTCATGAGTAACTATTAATATTGTTTTTCTGGCGTTTTTTAATTCTTTAAAAAGATCTCTGACAATTTGGCTAGTTTTTTTATCAAGGTTAGCTGTTGGTTCATCGGCTAAAATTATAGGTGGATCGTTAGCTAAAGCACGAGCTATTGCTACTCTTTGTTGTTCTCCTGCAGATAATTGAAATGGGAGGTGTTCTCTCCGATCTTTTAAACCTATTTTTTTAAGTAAACTCACTGCTCGTTCTCTTCCTATTTTTAATTCCACACCTGCGAGATTAATAGGAAAAATTATGTTTTCCTCGGCCGTGAGAGTACTAATTAGGTTATAATTTTGGAAAATAAAACCTGAATTTATTAATCGCCAGGTCGATAATGATTCTTCTTCTAAATCAGAGATTCTTACACCAAGGCTATATATTGTACCGTTATTAGGAGAATCTAATCCACCAATTAAATTTAACAATGTGGTTTTTCCTGCCCCACTGGGTCCTCTAATTACAAGAAATTCCCCGCTATTTATTGAAAGAGAAATGTCATTTATTGCCCGAACAATAAAATCCCCAATCTCATAGTCTTTCACTAAATTGCTGCAAATAATTGCAGGTTTTTCTAAATATTTACTATTCTTGTCGTTTTCTGATGGATCTTTAATATTCAATTTTTGTGGGTCTTTTTTTTGTGTTTCCTTCGGAGTTTTTTCTTTTTCTGGCACGGCTTTTATAATTAATGTTAATTTATATTGTTTTTTGCATTCAATATAATCTGTAGATTAAAGACCTTTATATTACCTTTGAAATTGAAATTTAATTTAATGATTTATTTTTTATAAGATTGAATTTAAAACTTAAATTAAGTTTAAATACTTAAGTTACATATTTATACTTTGGAGGGAAGATAGAGAATTATAACTAATATCCCCTAGACAAGAGTGGTATCCACTGAGTGAGGAAATTTCCTAATCAAAATGGTAAGTAATTTTATCTTTAAATCTTAAACACATTTTTTAAGATTTTGATTTTTTCTCATCTTCCTTCTTTCTCTTTCTTGAACTTTTTATGATATTTTTATTGAAATACTTTTTTTATTAGTAAAAGAAGATTTAAAGGATAATTTTAATTTATTTTTTTAACTTTAAAGATTTTAAAATTTTATAAAAAGGATATTTAAATGGATTTTGAGAATTTGACAGAATTAGTAATTGAATTGGAAGTAGATGACATAGCAGATGCCGTAACTGAAGCACTTGAGGAAGGAAAAGATGCTTACGATATATTAAACGCATTAACAAAAGGAATGGATGAGGTTGGTAGACGATATGATGAAAAAGAATATTATTTGACGGAACTTGTTTTAGCAGGAGAAACTATGAAGGAAGCATTCAACGTATTGAAACCGGCCTTAGCTGCTTCTGATAAATCAGAAGATAAAATAAAAATAATTCTTGGAACTGTGAAAGGAGATAATCACGATATTGGAAAAAATATCTTAGGTTCCCTGTTATTAAGTTCTGGTTTTGAACTTTATGATCTAGGTATGGATGTAGGAGAAAATACTATAGTGGAAAAAGTAAAAGAAACTGGTGCGACAATCATAGCACTAAGTTCACTCTTAACAATGACAGTCGAACATATAAAAATTGTTCATGAAGCTTTACAAGAAGCTGGGCTTCGAGATAAGGTTAAATTAATTGTAGGTGGTGCTCCTTTAAATATGGATTTAGCAAAAAAACTTGGAGCAGATGATTTTGCTGATGATGCTGTTGAAGGAGTAAGACGCATAAAAAAACTAGCTGGAAAAGAATAAGGCTTTACGAATTCTATGAGATATTTATAAATTATAATGTCTTTTTTAAAGTATTTTATTATTATTTTACCGTTGATCCTAAATCTTATTAAATTATAACCAGAA
>CAZRBD010000197.1:0-6339 GCA_964598265.1 uncultured archaeon | reverse complement strand
TCTGGATGTTCAATCCTCAAGGGAAACAGAATTGCTGTTCCTTTAATCTATGAATTGATTGGATTGAATTATTCAATAACCGAAATTTTAAAAGAATATCCACATTTGGATCGTGATATTATCCTACATCTCCTTAAGATTGGGAAAGATGCAAATGAAAACCTTATAAATGTGGACATCGATGAGGTTATTAGTAAAGGGGTTTAGGCTTTGAAATTTCTTCTCGATGAGAATGTGCCTCTCTCTATTAAAGAAGCAATTCATGATTTAGGGTTTGATGTTTTCACTTTACATGATTTCAATATGTTAGGTATTCTAAATGGTGAAGTAGCAAACCTGGTATTAAAAGAAAACGCTATTATTATCACTTTAGATTCTGATTTTCTACAGTTAACCAAAAGTCTTCAGAAGAAGAGTCGTATTATATATATTAAAATACATCCAAGAGATCCAAAAAAAATCAGAGCCCTACTAAATAATAGTTTAAAAAAGTATGTCTCAAAGTTAAACACTCCTTGTAAGTTAATTATAACTGAAGATGATATCATTTTCGATGATTTAAGTTAAATCTAATTTAACAAAATTGAAAAAAATGAGTTATATAAATAAGGTTCGAGAGACTCTAACTTAAAATTAGAGTGTAGAGCATTGTATATCCCATTATTATGAAGAAGTGCATCATTGCGAAAATCGCGCCAGTTTTTAACAAGCGCTTGTAATCCAAATTCACCACGTTATATTTTTTTGCCAAATTTAGGGTGAGTAAATCACATGCAGAACCCTGGGGTAAAAAATTGCCTGCCATATTAACACCACCTATGAAAGCAATGATGATCGGGTTAGGAAAGAAGCCTTCTCCTATGAGTGCCGAAAAAATAGGGAGAAGGATGATGGTAACGGGTGTACCCGCAAGAAATGCAGATAAAAGCGTTGAAATGCCTAATGTTATCAACACGGCTAGATAAATGTTATTATTGGTCAAACTTACCAAACCTGTGGAGATCAGTTCTGAAAAGCCAAAATATGACAAAGAATTTGAAAGAATAAACAAGACCGCAAATATTATGATGATTTTCCACGCGATTTCATTCTTGATATCCGAGAAAGTAGTATTCTTAGAGTGAATAAGCAAAAGTAAAGCCGCAGATATGATACTGGCAAGAGCAGGTGAAACTCCTAAAATCATGAACACGAAAGTGGCTAGAACAATGATAGATGTCGATAAGAAGTACTTTTTATTTTCTATGACAGTTCTAGGTTCAATCATTTCTAAAAATAACGTCTTGTTTTGTTCAGTTGGTTTTACTTCTTTTTTCAATATGAACCGATCCATCAAGAAAATTGTGGAAATCAATGTTATTATAAACAAAATACTCATATTAGCAAAATACTCACCAAAACCCCATCCAAATTCCTCACCGATAATTAAGTTTTTTAAACTCGAGATAGGCGTAAGTATTGCTCCGATATTTATCGTGATAGTCATTCCCATTAGGTAGGTACCAGCAGGAATCTCTAAAGCTCGGCAGGTCCTGTAGATCAATGGAACCAAAATCAACGAGAGGGTTAAATCCTCGATAAAGGCAACTAAAGTGCCCGTAAACAGACAAATCACGTAGAAAAACAACCGATTATCTCCCTTCGTTACATGGATCAGTTTAATCGAAATATATGCTAAAACTTGGTCATCAGTTGCATAAAAAATAATTATTTGCATGGCAAATATAAAGATTAATGTGTTAAAATTGATAAATCCAAGAATTTCTCCCTCTTCAATACCAAATGCGAGCATGGAAACTACTGCGATAGCCCCTATGATTAATGCAATCGGGAAATAATCAATCTTATTTTGTGAAAAAAAAGCCATTAAAATAGTAAATAAAAACAAAATCAACAGTAATAGGGGTAGGTTTATCATTTTCAATAGAAAGAAATGGTTTTTAATTTAAAAATTTCACTTTAGTTCGGAAATAAGAAAACATCAAGGATCCCTTCTCTGAATTAATAGTTATAAAATAAAATTGATGCTAAAATAATAAAGATTCTAAGATTATTAAGTATCAATTTCCACTTTTTCTACCATATATGGGCCTAAAATACGAATGGCAAACATTAAAAACGGGATTAAACACAGCCCTATATAAATCGAGAGCAAAAATGGGATGTAATAATCGTATGTATCCCATAAAATACCTCCTATAATAGGACCGATAACTCTTCCTAATTGATCAATCCACATATATAAACCAAATATTTTTCCTCTGTGTTTTATCGATATCCGGCTCATAATTGCTTGAATAAGGTAAACATTTGATTCTGAAGCGATGTATAAAAAAATTAGAAAAATTGAAAAATCAATAGCTGAGAATGCATAAATCAGCAACCAGATCATAAGAGCCTTAAAGCAGCCAATAATAGTAACGCTAATAAGAGGAGAAATACGATCAAATAATTTACCGAATTTTGAAGCCATAAGTTGGGAAATAACTTGGGCGGGAAAATATACGACCATTAATATTATAGGTATAATTCTCTCAGAAAAATCAGGTAATAGATTTTCAATTAAAAATGCTGAGATAAATGGTGAATAAATCATTCCATTTACTGAAATAGCCATTATCACTAAAAGCAGAGAGAAAAAACCGAAGTAAAAAATCTTATCTTTTTTTTTATTCTCATTTCCCTCAATATCAATCGTTTCTATTTTTTCCTGAGAATCATTAATTTTAAAGGAAGAATCATTTAATGTTGCACGAAATTTCTCAAAAGTCAGATTTTCATCTACTCTTAAATAAAATCGAATCCCGGCAAACACATTTATTATAGCAAATATTAATAGTGGACTATACATCAAAGGAATATTCTCAGGTAAAAAAATACTGACAATCGAGAAAATCGGGATGCTGATGAACGCTCCAAGTAAAAATCCATATCCAATCATTTTCCCCCTTCCTTCTGCTAATGCCTGCCCCCTATTGCCTTTATATGATTTTTCTGAGATTAACGAATAGAATGGCGGCCAAAAAAAGCCCACAAGTAATCCTTGGCAGAACGTTCCTACTCCAAATAAAAACAAATTTTGGATGACAAGCGAAGTCCAATATAGAGAATAAGCTAATGTTCGGCCAATCGAACCGATTAGAACTAATCGCTTCTTTGAAGTATGATCCGTTAAATAGGCAATTAGAGGCATCGAAAATAGTCTTGCAAGAGGTTGTAGCGCAATTATAATACCCAAGGTAACTCCGGAGCCTCCAAAGAAATAGATAACAACATATGATTTTAAAAACATGAAAAATATGAAACCCAACCCATTCCAAAAAGTAATCCGGATCATAGAATTAAAATCTGGAGTCTTTCTAATCTTTTCTGATAATTTCTGATCTGTGGAATTGGAATTGGTTCGTACCAAAATTAATACACATTAGTAAAAATATTTAAATTCTACAATCAATTGATAGATGTAAAAGAGAAGCACATCTTTTAAACTTCAATTTTTAATAATTCTGATTGTTTGAACTTCTCGCCAATATAAAAATGAACAATCAAGGAAATTGAATAATTATGAGTAGCATCCTAATTAAAAAAGGAGAATTTCTAAAGATTTACACTGATGGGGCAGTACGTGGAAATCCGGGTCCTGCCGCTTATGCCTTTATTTTCGTTCAAAATGATGAGATAATACATGAAGAGAGCAGATTTATCGGAAACGCTACGAACAATACAGCTGAGTATCAAGCGATTATTCACGCACTAAAAACAGCTGATAAGTTCCACAAAGGTCATCTTAAAGTTTTTTCTGACAGTAATTTAGCAATCCAACAAATTAACAAGAAATGGAAAATCAACTACCGACATCTACAGAAATTGTATATGGAAGTTTATTCCCTCAGTGAAAAATATGAGAAAGTAGAATTCTATCATGTGAGCCGGGATAACCGATATATTCAAAAATGTGATGAGTTATGTAATTCTAGACTAGATGGGGAAGGGCTTAAATAACTTAAAATGCTTAGGAAAAATAACTTCTCGTAAAATATCTAAATGTTAAAACTCTCATTTTTCTCTTTGTTCTAGTAATGTAATCTTTTCCTCTATGTTTTTAAAACGATTAGATTCAATTCTATGAACCATATCTTTCCAAATTGCCCGGTAATGATAGAAATATTCTGATATTTCAAGAGGATTTCCGAAAATAACTTGATAATTACCAATAACTTCAATTTTAATGCTTAATGGTAACAATTCAAAGATTTTTATATCAAGACTCTCAGAGAATGCCCCCCAAGTATTCTCCCAAATTAATATATTTGATGTTTTTTCTCTTTTTTGAGTAATGATTGCAATATCAATATCAGATTTATGTGGAATATAGTAATTAGAAAGAACACTCCCATAGACTACAACCCAAAATTCATCCAACTTTTTTAAGTCTTTTTTAATTTCATTCAGATAATTGGAGTCGTTCATTTACTACTTTCTCCACGTCTTTTACAAAATTTTTAAGATTATCTACATAATTTTTCTTTTCTTGAATTATTCTTTCTTCTTCAATTTTATTATATCTATGCACTAGTGCATTTCTTAAACCATTCAAACGGCGTAAATTCTTCAATAATTCTATCTGAAAAATATAAAGCTTTTCTAACTCATCAATATTTGAATAATCATCCCTTACTGTTATCCCTAAATCTTTGCACAGCATTGCGACTACATCCATTGCAGCATTAATAGAAACCTGAAGACGGTAGAACAACGCATCTGCGTAAAAAATATTCTCTTCAATATTCTCGGGTAACAGAGAAATCTTATCAATTATGAATTCGAGTTTTCGGCTATATTGATCTTTACGTTTCATGTTACATCATATAAATTAATTTAATGATAAAAAATAAAATCGCTCCATTGGTATTAATATAGGAATAGTATCATAGTATATTTAAATTTGAACATAAATCTGACCTTTTATTTTTTAATAAAAAGGTTTATTTTTCTTTCCTAACTAACAATTTGCAGTGATTTTAAAAAAAATATTATCTTAACAATCAAGGAGTATTACTTTGCAAACAACTCAAACTAAGAATAATGTTAATATAATTGATGCATCGAGCGATTCTTTGTCCAATGATATAGAAAAAGCTCTACAAATGCATGGGGGATTATCTAAATTTATCTCCAAGGGAGATCAAGTTCTACTTAAACCTAATTTTAATACGGGAGATCCATTTCCCGCTAGCTCTGATCCGGAATTCCTTCTGACAGTTATACAGAAGGTTTTAGATATAACTTCGGATGTTAGCATCATCGAATCATCCACGCTCCGTCTAAAAACGGAGGAAGTGATTAACGGTATAATGGGGGCTGAGTTTAAGGAATTGGGAGTCCCACTCATCACGGAGCAAGATTTTAAGTATAAAACCATTGATCTCAAGTCACTTGGCGCTGAATATATTAAAAAAGTTAAATTTCCACAACGGATTCTTGATACTGAAGCAAAAATTATCCTATTGCCCTGTCTCAAAACACATTTTGTTGCACACTTCACAGGCGCTTTGAAACTAGCAGTAGGATTCATGGAAAGAAAACAACGCATCCGCATGCACATGAGCCGTCGTGTCCCTGAAAAGGTCGCGGAAATAAATCTAGGGTATAAACCTCACCTAATAATAATGGACGCGAGAAAAATATTTGTGACCAAAGGACCTATGAACGGTCAGGTAGAAACCCCCCAAAAAATCCTAGTAGGAATTAATAGAACGGCTATAGACCTTGAAGGGGTAAAGCTGATTCAGTCATACGGAGCCGATAATAAATTGCTGAATACAAAACCTGAAGATGTCCGTACAGTTAAGCGGGCTATAGATTTGGGAATTGTATGATGATATTATCAACTAGACCCGATCCCTGTAATTTATAACTCTTTTCTTTTCCTTAAATTTGAAGATGTGATGATAGAACAAACCAAAGATTAAAATTTCATTGAGGGTCGGTTTTTTAATACAAGAGATAATCTTGATAATACAAGTGATCAAAAAAATTGAAAGTCATCAAGGAGCGCAAAGAATTCCATATCTCAATAAAAGATATTATTTTTGCTTCCTCCGAACGTAGGTTTTATAATTCGGCAATTCCACTGCGCATCCGAGCCTCAAAAGGAACTGAAGTCCATCAAACCTTCCAAGAAAAGCGAAAGAAAACTGAAAAAACCTTCCAGCGTGAAGTTCTGGTAAAATTTCAGACAGAGGTTCAAGGGTGGAAATTTATCCTTTCGGGTCGCGCTGATATTGTTATGAAAAGGAGGGAATCTTGGTTATTGAAGAAATAAAGTCAGTATTGGAC
>CAZRBD010000196.1:0-6353 GCA_964598265.1 uncultured archaeon | reverse complement strand
GAACAAATGGAGCACCAATTGCCCAATCGAAGCCAAAATAACCAATGTATGCTCGCCCTTGTTTATCAACTACCATATCATTACAAGAGTAAGTCGCAAAATTGCTTAAATCAGCGACTTCTGTCAATTCATCATTATCTAACATAAATAAATGTTGATCTTGCATAGAAACTACCAGTAGTTTATTGTCTGGTGTCCAACCTAATCCCGAAGGAGAGTTCTGCATTTCTACGATCGTTTCTTGATTCTCATCGAGGTCGATAGTCATTACCTTTTTTGAGTCTGCATCAGAAAACCAAAGCTTTCCTTCATGCCATCTTGGACATTCGGGGTATAATAGCCCTTCCAAAAGAATTTGTGTTTTAAGTCTTATTACTTTACTCATGATTCTAATTTTTTCTAAAAAAATAATATTGAAAATTTGATATTAGAGTAATCTGTGAGTTAAAATTTTTAAATTTAACTCAGTTGAATTTCCTCTCTTCTTTATTTATGGTCTAAATAAAAATTTATATAAAATACGCTATTTGATCAATAAGACAAAAGTTGGACATTAAATCATAATTAAAATCATCTTTTAGGAGGTTAAGAATTAATGCCATATCTGCGCAAATATGAAAATCCTTATTATTTGATATGTATGGGTATAGTTATTATATTTACTATGTTAGGAATAAATCCAGGAGATAGTCTCCAAATGCTTTTTTTATTACTTGGATTTGTTTTTATAATTGCAGGATTTATTATATTAGGATATAAATTTAATAAAAGATCAAAATTTAGGGATAAGATTGCGGATATACAAACGAGTGTGAGAAGGAGAGAAGAAATTAAACAAAAAATCAGAATGAACAGAGAAGAAATTAAGCCAAAACTCAACAGAAAAAGAGTAGAATTTAATCCTAAAAAAGAGAAAGCGTTAAATGATATATTAAATGAAGTCGAGGCCCTTATTGAAAAAAAACAATATTCAGAAGCTAAAGATAAATTAGAGTGGATTATTCGAGAAACAAAACGCTTGAATTTATACGAGATTCAAATAGCAGCTCATGCTAAATATAATAAGTATAAAGAATTTTGGGAAATGGAAAAAGAAATTATAAACAGGCGATATAACCTTGTACGAGACCCAGAGTTAGATATAGGAAAAAATAAATTATGTACGAAATGTGGTCAAAAAAATCCTATAGAAGCCAAATTTTGTACTGATTGTGGATATGATTTAAATTAAACGGTCGTTTAAACTTAATTTTTTGAGTGTTTAATAATCAAAATCTAAAATTAAAGAATTCATATTTGTCAGAAAATATAATCTGTTTTCTGAAAAAATATAAATATTCAGAAATAAATATATACTTTATGACCTTCCAAGATAAAACGATTGTAGGAAAAAAAGGAGAAATTTTACCAAAAAAACCACTAAGGGAGAGATCTGGGATCTATCCTGGAGATGAGGTAATAATTGAAGCTTATCCAGGTGAATTAATTATAAAGAAAATCTATTCTGTCGAAGAAGCATTAGCTATGCCTACTATTGCAACTGGCACTCCGGAAAGCATTGAAAAGGATATAAAGGAGGAAAGAGAATTGCAGGAGAAAAGTACCAATGAAGAACACTAATTCAATCATCCTTGATACGACGTATGTATTACCTCTTTTTGGTATAAAAATGAACCTTTTTGAAAGCTTTAAAGAAGAATTGAAACAACTATGGAAAAACGGAATAAAAGATTATGATGTATATCTTCCTTCAACTTGTCTTATAGAATCTGTTTACAAACTACTCAATGAATATAGAAAGAAGAAAGACAAGAGCATTTTAGAAAGATATCAAATGATTCTACCAACTATTTTGAATTCCCCTATCAAAATTTTTCATTCCGAATTAAATACTAAAGCCAGTTTAATCGCATCAATCATAAGGCATTCGGGTCATTCTGATTTTATGGATTGCTGGATTGCAGGAGCAGCAATAGCTCTTAATGGAATATTTCTAACAGAAGATAAAGAGTTAGAGAAAATTCTTAAAAAAATACCTGAAACAAAGTCACTTATCATTTGGTCATGGAATACGTTTGTTAAATAGAAAATTCAATATGTTCTACTGGGAGTTATTATATCAAGGGAATAGCACATCCATCATTCGGTTTAATATGCAATTTAATTTCAATCCTTCCAGAAAATTTTTTGAATTGAATATTAAAAACCAAGTTAAAAAAAAGAAGATAAAGATTTAATCAATAATTATTTTAAATTATTATAGCTGTCCAGGGTGTTTGAATTGACGTATTTAAATTTACAAGGATCCCGGCATATAACGTAGAAAATGATATTTGGAATTCTAATACAGCATCAGTCGTTATAAATCCTTCTGCATAAGTTGGGTCAATAATCACTGTAATATTGTTATCTGGTGTTACTGTGAAAGCATGAAATGTGCTATAAAAATTGTTTAAAGATTCTCCAATTTTAGTATTTTCGGGAAGGTCTACTGGATTTGCAGTAGAAACGGTATAAATTCTGACAGCAATAATAACGCCATAAATTGCATATAATCCTTTATTGCTTACATCAAAACTCATAGTAAGATTTATAGTGTCATCTGATATGAGAGGGAAGGGAGTTCCTCCATCGTCATAATCAACTCCAAAAGTATCATGGATATCAAAACCGAGGTTCACTCCGCTATAAACTAAGGATCCAAAGTATCCTGCTATGACTAAACCCATTACTGTCCCGAGTGCTTTAAATACCATACTGAGCTTGAATTTTCTCCTTACGGTAACACTATATTCCTTTTTCTTGCCTATTTCTATAGCTTCAATTAAATATTGTAGTGCCCTGATTCCGGACGATGCTAATAGGAGCCATGCTATTAATTGTAGACCTAAGAGAACTTGAATTGTAGGAAGAGTAATAGCATAAGTACCTAGAGATACGCCGGGAGTAAAACCCCCAAACATATAAAATAGATAAATACCAGAATAAACGGTGGCACCAAAAGCTACTAGCCTATTTGCTGAAGTATCTGTGGGAAACAGATGTCTTAGCATCGAGATAACCACACCCATAATTCCAATTATTATAATAGAGATTCTAAACGCTTGGCTAAATGTCATAATGTTAAGGGTGCCAAGAATTTCAAACAAGATTAGTGGTACCGCTATATAAAAAACAGTTGTGAGGACTCCATACAAGATCATTTTTCCAATTTGTACTTTCATAAAATCATGTCCAATTGATAATTGAATTTAATCCATTATTTGCGATATTCATTTAAAACTTTTTTTATTAAAATTTAGAAATAGTGCTGATAGAAGTTTAAAAGAGAAGTTTCTCTATTGTATCGATCTATTCATTGTAAAATTTTGATTTATAAATAATTTTAATTCTTATCACAACTTCAGGATATCTCTGCCTTATTTTCAAAAATACTTAAAGAAATTGAAAAATTTCTCGATTAATATTAGATTTAATATCAACCGTTTATTTTATTAAATTATCAGAAATTAGTGTCTATCTTTTCGCCAAATAAAAATGGAGTCATTGGTACTATCATGGGTGTAACCCCAAAAAAATATATTTGATCAATATTTAGAATTTCAACTTTTTATTGAACAAAAAGAACAAATTAAATAGTACGATTTAATTTATCTTCTAATATGGAAATGGAAATAATTGCAATGGGCGAGTTACACGAGTTTCTCCAAAATAATCTTCCAAAATTCGAGGATCCTGTTATTTTTATAAGTTCTGATTATATTCCCGGGTGCCCTAAGTGCAATAGTAGTACAAGCGTGTATTATATAACACTCACGGAAAGATCCTTAATTCCTAGTGAAGGTAATCTGCAAAAAGCTCAAAATCATAAGCTTCCAATCGATATCTATGTAAATTATCCACTTCTAAAAGGAAAACCTAAGCAATTCGTCATAGGTACGAAACAATCAAAAGAAAAGCTCGAAATGGTGCTCCGTCGGATTGTAGAATAGAAGTCTTTTAGCAAACCTTACTAATTGGAGAAGTTAATGAATTTTTGATAGTCATGGAGCTTTTCTAAGACAGCAGCTGCGTTTTCGGGGTTTCCCCCAAATACCATGATCTTATTTTCGTCATATTTTTCAAGAGTGAGACCCCCTAAGCTGCTTCCAAAGGAAATATAGATAATCCTATTATGGGGGTATTTCTGGCTTAATTCCATTTCACTTTGTAGGGCTTTTTCGTGCCTATCACTTGCCCTGAGCCTCATCAACTCAGCCATTCTTTTTCCAAACTCATTTATGGGTTTTAAGAGTTTCATTCGATCAAAAAATGTTGCAGAGGACATTGTAATTATTACATCAAAGCATTCTGAATTTAACATTAGTTCGGTAACCGTCCGATAAACTTTAGGATCACCAGTAGCAACCAGATCAACAGGATTATTATGACTCCAATAAAATGGAAGATGTTTTGAAATATCTTCTATAAGTTGGGGACCATTTGGCTCTGTTCTTAAATCAACAACGTTAAGTCCATGTTTTTCACAAAGATCTGTAAGGTGAACGACAAACCCACCTCCCCCGCTAACAATTCCTGCTCTTAAGCGCCCATTTGTAGGAAGGGGTAACAAATACTGTGCTCCCTTAACTAGATAAATAAATTCTTCTATTTGATCTGCCGATATTACACCAGTTTGTTTAAACAAAGATTTGTAAATATCTAATGAACCTGCGATTGACCCAGTATGACTATTTGCGGCTCTAGCACCAGTTTTAGTAGTTCCAGCTTTAAGAAAAATGATTGGCTTTGTTTTCGTAGTTTCGGAACAAATTTCTTTAAATCTTTTCCCTGCTCGTAATCCCTCAGCGAACAAAGCTATTGTTTTAGTTTCTCGGTCCCGAGCATAATATTCTAAATAATCTTCTAAAATTAGGGACGCTTCATTCCCACTTGATACAAAGTATCTGATATTTTGAAACGCATTACATAAGACAGTTCCTATTGTTCCCGATTGAGAAACTATTGATAAATTTCCAGGTCGTGGCATCATAAACCCAAAACCTAAATGGAGAGGGGAAGCTTTATCTTCAGAACTGTAGAATCCCATAGAATTAGGTCCAACAAAAATCAATCCTCCCTTTTCAGCTATTTTAACTAATTCTTTATTTTTATCTTGTCTCTCATCAGTTTTTACTTCACCAAATCCAGCAGTAATAATGGCTGCCGTTCTAACATCATTTTCAATAGCCTGTTTAACTGAATCTATAACGGCATGTGGGGGAACTACTATTCCAACGAGATCAATTGGTTCAGGACATTTATCGAGTGATGGGTAGACGTCATTCCCCAATATTTTCTTATTTTCATATCTAGGATTCGGGTTTATACCATAAAGATTCTTTGTAAATCCACAGCTTAAAACACTCCCGAATATGAAAGAACCAATTTTCATCATCTTGTCAGTTGCTCCCATGACTGCTACGGATCGAGGATTAAACAAAACTTTCATTAAAGCTAACTTTTCTTCAATATCCATTTTTAGTTCTCCAAACCTAGACTGTTAACTGAAAATATATCTTGTAATAGGTAAATTCGTAAGGGATTCAAAGAATAATAATTTTCTTAATCATATATTTTAATATTTTTACTCAGAAGAGAACGTTCTTCTATTTTAAAAATTAGGATTAATATCTGACTCTATTGTCAGTTAGATGACACATTTCTAAATACTAATGAAATATTTGATACTATCATAGGTATAAAACAAAAGAAAATTTATTCTCAAAATATTTGGTTTATACTGTCAATTATCTCTCTAACTCCGTGAGAAATTATGATAATATATTCAATTTTCGTAAAACATTTCCATTAACAAGGTTAATGGATAAGGATCAGTTTAAAGTCTTTGTGAAATCTCAATTACTTAGTCTTCCGGTTTTTTTTAAAATCAAATTCTTCATGAAGTAATTTTAAATATTTTTTTTTATAAATACATCCCTATATATTCAAGTTTCACTACTTTTACAGGCTCTGCTTAAGGTTCTGAGCGAACTCTTCCGCATGTTTGAGATCTTCGGCATTAGGTCTACCCTTATTCATTCCACCAAAATATTTCAAGAAACTATTAGTGTTAAAGCCTTTACAACCAAATTCATCAACAATCATATATCCTTTCGATTGTAGTTTTTCCCTAAGCAGCAAGTGATCTTTGGCTACTTTGGTTTTTCCTGTCATTCCGGCGGTAGAGAAAAGGAATGATTTCTTATTAGTAGCTTGTGGTAGTTTATCAGCAAGGTTAAGAAGAACTTTATGGTGTTTTCCATCATATATCCCTGAGCCAAAGCCTATTAGGTTATACTCTTGAAGCTCTT
>CAZRBD010000195.1:0-6388 GCA_964598265.1 uncultured archaeon | reverse complement strand
CTTTAGTGTTTTTCAAAGTTGTATCGAAAACCAAAGATTTTATCACAATTTCTTCAGATCCTGATGTAGAATCTAGAGCAAAACATCAATGGAAATACAACTTCCAAAATAAAGAAATAGAATATAGATTTCAATTCAAAACTTTTCTAAATAAAGATTTAATCCCATTTTTCATAAAACATAAGAAAAAAATATTTCTCCCAGTAAATGAACAATTCGATCTTGATTTGGATCTTCTTAAGAGAAGTCCTAAAGCTTTAAGTTTCTATGAAGAAATCAATGATCATTATCAAACTCATAAAAAGGAAACAAGTAATATCAATACATTATTTGCAAACTTAAACTATTGGAATAAATTAAAAAAACAAGCAAATAATAAAGATTACATGGTGGTATATAACGCCAGTGGGTCGAACTTAAAAGCTGCGGTTATAATTAATAAAAATCAAAGGATCATTGTTGGCTCTGAAAATTATTATTACTCAACTGAATCTGAAAAAGAAACTCACTTTTTAGCAGCATTATTAAACTCTCCTAATCTCTCGAGGGATATAAAAATAATTAAAAGTTCTAGACACATTCATAAGAGGCCTTTTTTATTCCCCATTCCACTTTATGATGAGAACAATGAAATTCATAAGAAATTGGTAAAAAAGGGAATAAAATGCCAAACACTCGTGCAAGATTTGTTTTTAAAAAATCCTAAAATAAATTCTGAAAAAGTTAGAATTATTATCAATCAGAAGCTTTTAAGAATACAAAAATTAGTTGATCAAGTTATGTTATATTAATTCTAAAGCATAACTTTATCTTCCTTAAATCATTTTCAATATTTGTAGAAAAGAGAAAGAAGATAGTGTAATTTAAAATTGAACTTTGAAGATCTTGGCATTAGTGATCTTGGCATCACTACTGCGTTAAAAAAAAATAACATACTTAACCCTACTCCAGTACAAAAAAAAGCTATTCCTTTAATTATTGGGGGGCAGCATATAATGGCACAAAGTCGTACTGGAAGCGGTAAAACGCTTGCATTTATCCTACCAATTATTGAACAGCTAAAATTTATCAAGAACGAAGCTTTAATTTTAGTTCCAACAAGAGAACTAGCAAAACAAATTAATAGTGTAATAGACGATTTAGGGAGCCGTAAGGTTAAATCAATGACAATTTATGGAGGAGTTTCCATAAATAACCAAATAAGATTATTAGAACAAGGAGTTAATATTATTGTTGGAACTCCTGGTCGTATTATCGATCTTTACAAGAGAGGAAAGCTTAATTTCTCAAATATTCGCTTTATCGTGCTCGATGAGGGTGACAGACTCTGGGATATGGGATTTGCCCCAGATATTAAGTATATTTTAAGTAAAATAAAATCAGAATACCAATTTATGCTCTTTTCAGCAACTTTGGATTATGATATGAGGAATTTAGTCAAAAAATATACAAATAATGAATTTGAATTTTTAAATTTAAGTCGAGACAATTTAACCGTAGGAGCAACAAAACAGTTTTACTATTTGATTGACCGTTTTGAAGAAAAATATAGAACATTTACAAAAGTTCTAAGGAAAGAAAAGCCTGAACATGCTCTGGTCTTTGTAAATACAAAGAAAACAGCAGCCTGGTTAGAAAAAAGATTAAAAAACCAAAGGAATTTTACTGCCAAAGTAGGAATTATTTCAGGTGAGTTATCTCAATTTCAGATAGAAAAAGTCTTAAGTCTATTGAAGAAACATCAAATTAATTTACTTATAGCTACTGATGTAGCAGCTAGAGGGCTTGATATAGAAAATATTTCGCACGTTTTTAACTATGATGTTCCAAAATTTCCTGAGAACTATATTCATAGAATTGGTCGCACATCTCGTATGAATAAAAAAGGAGTTGCTATTACTTTATGTTTAAAAGACGAATATAAATACTTATGTGATATTGAAGGTTTAATTGATAAAGAAATAAAATTAAAAACTCTTTATACTAAAAAACGAGATGAATATCATAATCCATTTTATTAACCTGTAGTTTATGTAAACTTTTCTTTCCAGTTTGTTAATTCAGCAATGAATTCGTCTTTAATTTTTTCTTCTAACGGCGATCGTATTGATCTTAATTTACTAATCCATTGCCTTATTGCATTAGCAGCTACAGCTCCGTGTGATAGTAGTACGATATCTGCTATTCCTTGTAACTCCTTACTTAAATCGTTTCCATTAAGAGTTTGAGTATTCTGTAATAAACTTTCAAATTTAGCACTTAATCCTTCTTCACTACTACTCTCTAAGTCATCACTAAGTTCTCCCTTAGTCTCACTTGATGCCCCAAAATCTAAATATGCTTCTTCCTCATCTTTAGAATATTTTTCTTTCCACTTTAAGAAAAATACCTCGAAATCTTCCCTAAATTCAGGTTCAAGAGGTTTTCTAATCATTCGAAGTTTGCTTATCCAATCTTTAGAACCTTTCAGTGCCATTGAATATCCCTCTGTTTCTAATATGATATCTACAATATTTTGTAAAGCTTTACTAATTTCAAGACCAGTCATTTCTCCTAAATTATTTTGAATTTGTTCAAAGTATTCTTCCATTTTTACTCCAGGATCCTCCTTAATTAAGGATTCTCCGCTAGAAGACTCCCCTTCAGTTTCAAATTGTGTTTGGGCTAATCCGGGGCTTATATATCCATCATCTAATATTGATATTGTATCTTCTTTCTTTCCGGGAGTATTTGGTTTTGGAGATGAATGCAATTCCTGGGATCCTACTGCTAAAGGTGTTTCAGTGAGAGGTGTTTGATGCAAGATCCCCCATTTCCATTGAAGAAAATCTTCCTTGATTTTTTCTTTAAAGGGATGTTCTAATTCCTTATCAATCTCACGTAAGGTATTTTTCCATTCGATTATTGAAGAATATCCTTGTAATTTCAATACAACTTCGATAAATTTATCAATTTGTTCTACTATTTCAACTCCTTTGAGATCTTGAATTTTTTCTAAAAAGATTTCAAATAAATAATTAATTTTTTCAGGATCCAAAGGCTCGATTTCTCTCTCTTCAGGAATGATTTCTTCTTGGACTTCAACTTTTTCTGCCGCTATTGGAGGTCTAAACTCTGGAGGGTACATTAACTCAAAAGGAGATAATTCTTTATTTAGTTTATTAAGCTCCTTTATTACATAATCTTTCATTTCATCTTCTAATGAATAAAGTATTTTTTCTAATTTCCCTTTCAACAATTTTAGTTCTAATACTTGAAGAGATATGCCATCCTTTTCAAATGCTACATTAAGTAAAGCTTGTAATTTATTTGCCATCTGTTTACCGGAATAGTCATTAATGTTTTCAATGATTTCATTAAATCCCTCATTTATCTGAATCTCTTTAGGAGGTTTTGCTTCTGACCTTAATTTTGAAATTTGTGGATATAGAGCGTGAACAAGTGGTTCAAAATTAGTTAAAAAACCTGATATTTTGTAAATGGGTTTTAATGGGACTTTTTGGCCTACTCCAAAAACTAGATAAGAATTATCACCAACTATTCCAATAATATTATTCTTCTTTATCTGTAAATATTCAATATTCTCTTTCATTTTAAGAGCTAACACGTGTTTATTATTATGGGGTTCTGAAGAGATTATTATAATTTTAAACTTATCTTCAACCGCTTCAAGTTTGGAGCTTAATTCTCCGGTCGAGGTTTCCTCTGACTCAATATCCTCTTGATCTTCAGGTTCTTCTTCCTTCTGAACTTTTAAATACTCCTTTTTCCATTTTTCAAGAGCTTCTAAAAATAAGTATTGTGTATTTGGATCCAAGTTTTTTCTAATGACTAATAATCTGTTTAACCACCCTTGTACACTTTCAATGATAACAGATTTAGGATTTACTTCTGAAACTAATCCTAAAAGTTCAGCAATACTATGACTAAGTTCATAACCTTTTAGTTCTGATACTTTTTTACTTATTGCTTCTAAACTATTCTCCATCTCTTGTTTTTGTTTTTTGGAGATAGATGGTTTCGTAGGCTTTTTTGGTTTTGCTCTCTTCGGTCCAGAGCTTTGAATTGACTCTATTAAACCATGATCTTTAGAATAATCTAAGTTTAATTTCTCTAAAGGTATAAACATTTCAATATTCGGGACAATTATTAATAGTTCCTTTTTGCTATTTTCGAGTAAAAAAGAAATTACTTCCTTAATCTTTTCGTAGCTATTAACATTCCAAAATTTATCTAGTGATACTCTATTTTTAGTTATGTAATCTGCTAGAACATTAAAAAGGGATTTTTCAATTGATTTGATTTTATCTAAAGAAATTGAGTTGATTTTATCTAAAGAAACTGATTCTTGGGAAGGAGAGCTTACAGGTGTTGGAAAAGATATTTCATGAACTCTTTTATCAATTGATAGCCCTAAAGTTCTAATAAAGGATTTGAATGATTCAACCTGAGGAGACACACTTGAAGATTGCATTTCTTTTACGATATCTCTAAATTGTGAAAACATATTGGTAGTGATTTCTTCAGCATCCTCAAGCTTTTGTTTTGCAGTTTTATACAAACGAACCATATCACGTTGATCTATAGTAGTTTCCCTTCTGAGAGCACTTATAGCTTTAATAATATCATCAATAATAACTTGAACAAATTTTTTTACATTTTGTTCTACTTCGGATAATATTTCTGTAGTTTGATTATTTTCAACCTGGTCTGTAATAGCTGTAATTAAACCTTGACTTACACCTTCTATATCTTGAAATAAATTATTCTGAAATTTCTCAATTTCTGAAGAAAATTCATTGGTTTTAGTTGGTACCTTTTTAATTTGTGGAGAAGGTTTTTTAGATACGGATGGTGGGGGTTTCATCTTAAGTATGGGTTTCTTCTTCGGGAGGGGTTTTATCTTAGGGAGAATTTTTATCTCAGGTAATCGTTTTGATGCTGTTTTTACCTTATCATTTGAGGGTTCACTCAATTTTACAAGACTATTTACTGCAGCAGCTAAAGGTGGAAGAAAAATATAATGAGGAATAGCTTCTGAGTATTTTGGTTTGATAAGGATAACTAATTTTTTTTCAATAAGCTCATTAGTAATATTCTTAATAGTGTCATCAGATAATTTTGGCATATATTTTTTAATTTCACTTAGCGTATAGGGAAATTTCCCCAAACCCTCACGATAAAGTCTGATTGCTTTATCAGTAAGACCATAAGACTTCAATAATGTATTCAATATAAAAACCTTAAAATTCTCTTTTTAAAATAAATTTAGCATATCTAATATATCATGAAAATTCTTGTTTTTTAATATTCTGAAAAAGAAAATCCTATCCTATCCTTGTATGGTTTTAAACATTGTGATGAATTAATTTTTAATCTAACTACAAATTCCATACAAGCTGAAAATATTATTACTATTCTAAAAAAGAAAATTTAATTATTGTTTTTTTAATTATAGTTGAATTCTGAAGAAGAAGAGTTCAACAGAAGATTTTAACACTTTTTTTATCTACTTCTTTATAAATTGATTTTGTTTTTAGTTTGTACGCATTAAAGTAACAAAATTTTATGATCAAGAAATGTATTTAAACAAATTCTTTTACATTTTTATTAATAAATTATCAATTTCTTAAAAATTTACACAAATGATGATATAATGGTACAAATTATAGATAACCAGGGTTTTGTCAATATGTATTTAAACCTAATACTTGTTCCAATCTGTATTATGCTTGTTTTCCTATACCTTGTATTTAAGACAAAATCAAAAAATAAAGAATCCTTGCAGTTTAAAGTAATATTATTTACTTGTATATCATTTTTGATTTTAATTCTTGATGCTATTATCGTCACGGGTGTTTTCAATAGTCATATTATCGCCATGTTTGTTGGATACCCAATAGGAATTTTCTTTGTAGTTCTTTGTGTTCTCTATTGTGTGAAATTAATTACTCACCAACAAGAAATAATTAATAATGTACTTAAATCTGTTGCAGATTCGTCATTAAACGTAGCAAATATAGCAAGTGAACTTGCCGCCAGTGCTAGTGAAGTAAATGCATCAGCCGTGGAGGTTGCATCCGCAACCAATAGCGTTGCGAATGAGAGTAATGAAATGATGAGGGCATCTGATGAAATTCAAAAATTAATGGATTTTCTCATTAATACATCTGAACAAACTAATTTATTAGCACTTAATGCTAGTATCGAAGCAGGGAGAGCAGGAGATTATGGTAGAGGATTTGCTGTCGTTGCTGATGAAGTTCGAAAGCTTGCTGAAAGATCAAAAAAAGCTGTTAGTGATACAGGTGTAAAAATTGAAGATATTATAAATTTATAAATGGTGGTTATGGACATATCGACCATTTCCGCTAATTCTCTATATGTC
>CAZRBD010000194.1:0-6469 GCA_964598265.1 uncultured archaeon | reverse complement strand
ATATAAAGCTTCCGCATTCTTGCTAAAGCCGCTTAATATTGTAGGAAAAACCGTTAAAAATTCATCAGGCGATTTCAAAATCTCATAATCATTTAATTCAATGAAATTCAAATAATAATTTTTTGAAATAACTTTTAAATAATCAATTATATCTGTTCCTGGATTAATATTAATCAATATTGCCCCTTTTGGTTCAATATAATCCTTAAGGGTCAAATCTTCATGATTTGATAACAGGGTCTTAATATAATTTATTATTTCATTATATTTATCTCGATAAAATATTTCTTCCTTCTCTTTTTTTATATCTGATGGTGAGATGACTCGAAAGTATTTTGAAAATTCCGGAACATTATTGATATTACTCATACTATATTTCAACAACGGTTCTAATCATTTTTATAGACATAATTTACAAGATAATTGACATATATAAAATTAGCGGTAGATATAGTTACGATAAAAACCACTATATTTAAAATAAGTGAATTTTGTATTATGACCTCTAAGTTGTAATTTGAAGTTTATCATAAAAAATTTATAATCTAGCTTTTCAATTTTTTCACTAAATTAAAAATTAAGTGCCACTTAGTTTAGTGATATCCTGGTTTATCCGCTAATCAAAAAAAAAAGAAAATTAAAAATTCATAAAAAGTTCAAAATACTATTTTTGATACTGTGGCATGCAGAAATATCCTTTTTCTAGCTCATATTTCGGAAATAATCCACACCCGAAACAACTACAACCTTTATCTTGTACTTGATCCGCAGCTTTTTCAGATTTACCCCTTGAACAAAATAGAGCATGTGGTTCAAATTCATTGAGTTTGTTAGGTTTAAAGGAAGGGCATGGGCCACAAAACTTCCTACATACATCCATAGAAGCTTCATCATCTGGTACTGGTTTTGCCATTTTCATCAAACACCTTTTTTAATTTTACGATTTGACTACTTAAATTCATATTTTGTAAATTAAGATATGATAATTCTTATTTTTGAATTACAATAGAAAAACCCTATTTTGCTTTTAAATTTAATACTTATGGATTATTTAATTGTACCTTTAAAGGTATTTTGAGAAATAATCATGTTTTCCATAAAATTAGTCAAAGAATAGTGATTTAAGCTCCCTTGCCCAAGGATAAGAAATTAATAATTATTTTTTATCTAAAATTTTTTTTTTTAATTTTATAATGAATAAATTTCCCACTTTTAATACCTTCGATCAAGCCTGCTTGCTCTAATATTTTTACATGATGTGAAATTGTTGGCTGAGCTAAATCTAAGATGATAGAGAGTTCACATATACACATCTCTTTTTTTTTAATTAGGTTATAGATTAAAAATCTTGGTTCATATCCAAGTGCTTTATGAGAAATAACATTCTCTTTAAAATCATTTCTTGATAATATTTCATCTCTACTTTTTTCTAAGTTATTGATATATTTATAGACATCCACATCTAGCCCAATACACTCGATTAATGTTTTAATATCTTCTTTATTTTTTTCAGCCATTTCTATAAAAAAAAAACAATTGTTAATTATATTATATCATATAGATAGATTTAAATTTGTCTATTTATTCTTTAAATTGTATTTTTAACGAAAAAATAAAGAAAATACAAGTTGCTAAATCATGAATGAAGTAGAAGGTAAAACAATCAGTTTTTTCGATAAATATCTTACTGTGTGGGTTGCACTCTGTATTGGAATTGGAATTGTTTTATCCCTAGTTATTCCTGGAATAGGTGAGGCTATAAATGCTTTTAGCATTGGCAAAATTTCCATACCCATCGGAATTTGTTTATTTTTAATGATGTACCCAGCAATGTTAAATGTCCAGGGTTCCGAATTAAGGAAATTAGGAAAGAATCCTAAACCTATAATACTCACTATAATATCCAACTGGCTTGTAGCACCTTTTATTGGACTATTAATGGTTAACCTGTTTTTACAAGGAAATACACAAATATCTGTGGAGGATAGAATACAACTATCTGTAGCTGTAATATTACTTTCAAGTTCTCCTTGTACCGCAATGGTTCTTGTCTGGGGGTGGATGGCAAAGGGAAATCAAGAACAAAATGTAATCAACACGAGTTTAAATACAATAACTATCATTTTTGGCTATGTTCCCATGGTAGTCTTGCTAACTGGCATTCAGAATATTCCTATGGATTGGGTACTTCTTTTGATCTCAACGTTTGTTTTTATTGGACTCCCATTGTTATTAGGAATAATCAGTAAAAAACTTTTAATTAGTTCTAAAGGAGAAGACTGGTTTAATAATACCTACAAGCCCATTGTGGGAAAAATTTCGATTATTGCACTCTTAACAACTCTAGTAATTCTTTTTTCGTTGAACGGCGATGTCTTGATAAGTAATCCTGATTTGTTACTAATAGTTTCAATTCCCCTTTTACTTGGATTTTTTATAGTAGTTGGTTATAATATTCTAATTACCAAACTCACCAAATTGAAGTATCGTGAGGCCATTATAACAGTTATTATTGGGTCTTCGAGTCATTTTGAGATTGCTATCGCTACTGCTATTGCAATGTTTGGGGTTGGGTCTGTAGCAGCATTAGGGACTACAATGGGACTATGCTATCCTAGTTTTAACTATGATAGAGTCATTCTGGGAAGTTCCTATAATGCTTTCGATAGTGTACCTAGGCAGATATTTAGCAAAAAAAGGGTTCTGGGAAGCTGAAAGAGTAATGGAGTAAAAATGAAGGACTAATCTAAAAATTATTTTTATTTTTTTTTTTTTAAAATTATGAGAATCAAAACGTTAAAAGAGTAAAAGAAAATATTTGTCATTTAAATCTCATTATATCGCCAAAAGTTTGCCGTAGTTTTTCAATCTGTTTAAGATCTCTCCAATTACAACGAGGAATATTTGTAAGACTATAATCATTAATTTTAAATAATTCATTGATTTGTTTCTCAAATTCAAAGACTATAAAATCAATATAATCATCAAGTCTTACTGTGTGATCAATTACAATATATATATGAATAAACATGTTTTCTTTAAGACTTTGTTTAAAATCATCACTAGATTTCAAATGTAAATAATCGTCTAAGTGGCTAGTACGTCTTGGAGGATATCGTCTAAACCTATGAGCGTATTCTTCTGAAGATGAATGCTCACGATCCCAATATTCCACAGCAACACTAAGAGTGTGAATTTCTCCCTCTATATTAATATTAATATAACTAAAAGCGTCGAAATGCATATGTTTGTAACTTTTAATTGAATTATAATCGCTAGGTAATATATCAAAAACCTCTTTAAAAGGAAGAATTTTATATAATAAAGTTGGTTTCTCACCAAAATTTATATTAAACAATCTAGAAAGTAAATAGCGCATTATTCTTTCTTTTGTTATTTTTCCTCCCGAACATATATCACAAGATCTTAGATCTAAACTATAATCATCAGAATTTGATGAAAATATAAAACTAGGATGGAATTTACAGGACCATTTAAGAACCTCTCTGGATGGTTCTTTTAAACTATTAATATAATCTAAAGGTGTTTCCAGATTAAAATTATATTTACTACCCCGAGCTTCAATTTCCCCACTTTTTAATCTTGTACTCTCATGATAACAATCAGCACACCAATTTTTATATTCTTTAATACGTTCCATACTAATATAAAATTCCCCATGTTTATTACAAATAAATGGAAATAATATTTCACTGATTTTTTGTTGACAACCACGAGGTTTCTCAAATTCTTTATTTATTCGTACTTTAAATTCGGATTTGGTAAATTTAAATCTTGCATTCCTCAATTCTGCTTCTTTAACAAAATCTTGATATGAATAGGATCTATTAATTCTTGAGCATAGAGGACATACAGCACGATATAAATGTTTATAAGCTACAACAAACTTTTTATGAAAACTCCTACAAGAAAGTTCAAATGATATGTTTTCTATAAGAGTGCCTTTTAATACAGATTCTATAAATTCTGATTTTTGTGTCTCCATATTTAACCCTAAACTCTCGACCTTCCTGCAATACGAATTCCATTTATTGACTAAATCAAAAACACGTTTTTCTCCTATTCTCATATTAAATAATTCCAATCCTTTTTTATTGATTTTTTTTTATTTTCTGTTTAAATTCATTTTTTTCGTCATATCCTAGGAAAGAGTAAGTTAAATCCATAAGGTAAATTAATACTTTTACTAAAATATATTAATGATTTTAATTTATAAATAAATCTAATTATTGAATTATGGTTTGTCGCATCTTTTACTTCTTTAAATAAATTTAAATGCCTAAGAATATCATTAAAGTTTATTTAAAATCTTTTGAATTTATTTCGTACAAGAATCTGTATTCTCCGTAAAAAATTTTTCTTTTCAATAATAATATTTTCCTCTTTAAGAATAAAATTGGTATAAATATATATTCGATAATACTTAATTAGAACTTCATTTATATAATCAGGGGGCCTTAAAATTTTTCCACGAGCCCCCCGCACACTATTTTGTCTTTTAATTCTCCTTTAAATCTTTTTTCTTCATGAATCTGCAACTTATATTTTGTAAAAAGATAATCATTAATATTTGTAATTTATATTTTTTTTGTAATGAAACTTTCTCCCCAAGTGCTCACTATACTAAAAAACATTATTAATGTGGCACCAAAATTATCCCCCATTTTAGGATCCTCCATTCTTGTTATTGATGGTATTTCTAAATAATTAACTAAATGTTATAGCTAGTCTTTAGTCGTATCTATATAATTATGTTTTAGAAGTCAGTGAATCACGCCGATAATGCTTTCTATTGTATATCTAGGACGTTATCTTAAGAGACGTGGTTTTTGGAAATCGGACGAAATTGAACCAAAATTTGTTGAGAAACCATAAATAGACAACGATTAGTAGACTCCCCAAAAAATATATTGTAAATATGTTTTATAAGAATTATACAAATGGTAATATTAAACAATGACAGAAGAAGAAATGAACAGGGAAATCGAAAAAATCATGAATGAAATTCGTGAATCACCTGATTACTTAGGACATTCTTGTGGTGCCAATGTTAATGCAAATTGCTCACAAGGAACTACTTGTAGTTCAGAGAACCCTAAACGCTTAAAAAAGGGTATTAAATGTGGAATAAATCCCCATTGTGAACAAAATCAGATTTTTAATGAAGAAAATTGAATAGGTATTGAGGGTGTGCTTGAAGTGAACAATGAAGTTAATAGAAAGTTGAAAATCGATATATATGTTCCTTTAGATGCTTGCACTTGTGAATGGGACAAATTTATGAATCGAATTTTCATGGTGTTAACTCCGTATATTAAACATATTGACTTTGAAACAAAGAATTTAAACTCAAATGACGCAAGACGGTTAAACATCCGCTCCAACTGTGTTGTAATTAATGGGGAACAAAAAATTCCGTCCTCAGTTCTGCTTAAAAAAGAATTACCAAAACTTCTTAAAGCCAAAGGACTTATTTAGACTTTAGTAAAATATTAAATTTATTTTTTTATTAAATTTTGAGGTGGTTATGGAAATAAAAACTATAAAATTAACCTTATTTGCCCCTGAAGGCAAGCTATCTAATGGTATTGATTATGAGGTGAAATTTAAAGATGATGGGACAATTATCGATGCTTTAGGATTCCTTGACAAAGAAATTTATGAAAACCGCATACAATCAGTTTTCCCATTATATAAAGGGTTAATCCAAAGTTATTTACAATTAATATGGGATGCTGAAAATAATAAAATCTATGATGACTGTGCTGTAAATGCATATGGTCCTAATAGGGAATTTATGCCTCTTATGGAAAACCCCGATTTCAACTTATATCCTAATAGTGAGATAACAATTGCAGTTCATGCGGATTGATGAGCAGAAGTCATGAAAGAGAGATTAAATTTTGGTAAATTTAAGAGAATAATAATGAAAACATATGGAAAAGATCATGAAACTTTTGCTCACTATTTTAAAAAAACATAGTAATAGTAGATGAATGATATCTTTCAATAAATTTTAGTGAAGAGATTGACAATAGGATTGCTTCCTATATTTTACTATTTTTAAAATCATAATCTTTAACTTATAATTTGTATTTTATAATTATATTAGCTAATAATAAATCAGTCTTAATATCAGAGTGAGTTATATAGGCTAAGAAAAATTATTAGAATTATGTTTGGGCCTATTTAAGAAGAGTTGAAGGATTTGCTTGAATTAACGAAAATTTATCATTATTATGGGAGCGCAAGAGTGCTTGCAGAACTTAATTTAAAAGTTGAAGTTAAATCTCTAGCTGCAGTTATTGGTCCTAATGGTGTTGGAAAATCAACACTTCTTAGAGTAATATCTGGTTTAGAAAAGCCTGATAGAGGAAAAATAATATTCTTAGGTGAAAGAATAGATGGTTTAAAAGCCCATAAAATAGCTAGAAAAGGAATTTCTCAA
>CAZRBD010000193.1:0-6504 GCA_964598265.1 uncultured archaeon | reverse complement strand
AGATCATAGAAGAAGTTCATCAAAATATTGTTCAAGAAGAAATTCAAGAACAAGTAGAAAAGCAAAAAGAATTAACATTAAAAAAGAGTGGTAAATTTTTTAAAGAACGATATAGAGAAGAGACAGGAAGAAGACCAATATATGCCGGAAAAGAAACTAGAGGATTTATTGAGTGGAAAGCCAACTTAAAAGAACAAAGAGAAAAGCAGGAAGAAACTGATAACTTATTTCGAGAGAAAAAAAAAGAATTTAAAGAACATTCAAAAGAAATTCGAGAATCTCAAGAAGAATGGGCGCAATATTTAGAAAATAGTATTAAAGAAGCGGAATTTCCAGAAGATATTAAAACGGAACTTAATGAAATCCTTGAAAAATATGAACAACTCAGAGAACTTCTTAAGAATTTAAAAAATAAAGAAATTTCAAAGGAAAATTATGAAAAGAAAGTAAAAAAATTGGAGTATTTACTGGTTGAGAAAATATATATTACAAGACCATTATTTATGAATTTCGCTTGGTTTCGTCGATATTATAATGGAAGGATCAAAAAAGGGGGGAAAATAGTAGCTCATCTTTATATTTCAAATAAAACCAGAGAGTTTTTATCTTATATTTCTGGAAGAATAGAACAGTTAAATAATATAGGACATTCGCAGGAGAATCTAAAAGACTTTAAAGAATTCTTGGAAAGATCTTTTCAAATAAAAGAGAGATGGGCACTTCTACTAAATCGTATTATAAGTGAGACTCCCAATGAGGAGATCTCTATGGAAGTTAAAGACGAATTAGAGGCTGTAATTAAAACATATTGTGAAATTAGAGCTATCCTCTTTAACAAAACCATTTTGGAAGTAGATAAAGAAACACTCATTCAAGAACGTATTGAAAAATCTAATCCAAGATTTTATGAACTATTTGAAATTTTGACAAGATTTCCTGGAGCTTATGACGATTATAGCAGAAAATGGATGGAAAAAAGTTTAATTCTCGAGGGTAAAAAGACCATCAAACAATTATCTCAAAAATTAAAGACATTAAGTGAAGAAGTTGTCCAAGAGATCTTAAATGGAGATAATTCGGTTTTAGATAAATTCAAGGAAATTTTAAGGGAAAATTTATATAAGAATACAGAATTGAATATGAATGAAAAATCTAAATTACTAAAGATTATCCAAAAAAGAAATATTTCAGAAGAAGATAGAGAAGTAATTAAGTCTTTGCTGGGAACCCTTTCAAAAGGAGAATTAATAACTTTATTAAAAATTGGCTTTAAGAATTATTTCCAAAACTTACTACCGGAGCCGAAAAATATCACATCACCACAGAAAAAACGTGAAATTATGACGAATGAAATTCAAATTCATCCAACTGAAAACTTAACTGAAGAAATGTCAGAACTAATAGGTATTCTCCTGGGTGATGGTCTTATCTTATACGACGCAATCAAACACAGATATTTATTTTCAATATATTTTAATGGAGTGGACGAAGTAGAATATCTAATTTATGTAAAAAAATTTCTTATAAATATTTATAAAAAAGCACCAATTGAAAACTGGGAAAGAGATAAACCTACAGCTAAAAATAACGCAAAAGGTGTATCTTTAACATTATATGGAAAAAAAATTGTGGAAGGGTTATTAGAGTTAGGTCTTAAATCTGGAAACAAAGTTAAGAATCAAGTTGGAGTACCTAATTGTGTATTTGAAGAAAATGAATTTATTACTAAATGTTTAAAAGGATTGTTTGATACTGATGGATCTCTTTTTTTGAATAAATCAAGAAACAGCATTTATTTATCCTATTCAAGTGGATCTATAAACTTAGTTAAAGGTTTTATTAAACTATGTAAAAAAATTAATATTAACGCTCATTTTTATGGTGCGTATGATAGAATGAATAAGAAAACAGGAACAATTTCGAAAGAATATCTTGCTCATATATCGCAGAAAGAGATGGTTAAAAAATTTCTAAATATTATTAATCCAGAAAAATGGAAAAATAATAATCGTCGAGAATTTATAGGAACGCTTCTAATTTTACTTAAAAATCCAGAGAATTATAATTATTTGATTAGAGAATATAATTTAATGTTTAAGAACAAGCGATTTAGATATTCTCTTCAAAGTTTAAAATTCTTAAGAATTTTCTGCAACAATATAAAACTCCAAATCACTAATTCATTAATAAGATCAGCAATAAAAAAGTCTTTCGAATTTAAATATCTTAATTATTCCATTGAGTATGCAGAATATTTAAGAGAATTATCTATTAAAAAAGGTTCAATAAGAGAAGTTGTTAAGAGCATAAATAAAAAATATAGAATTACAACTAATAATTATATCAAGAGATTATTTCTTGAATTTGAGTATTTAGATTTATATGGTGATCAAGGATATTCTCGTTGGTTAAATCATAACTTTGAGGTTATAGTTGATAATTTCTATGATACTAATATTAATAAAAGAATAATTAGAGTCAGAAGATTTTCTTTTGATATAAAAAAAAAGATTTGTATCCTCATATTTAACATTCTTAAATCCTCAAATAGTCAGAAATCAAACTCAAATATAAAAAAAGAACTATCTTATCTAATTAACAATCTTGATTTAAATTCTAGATTAGCAAAAGAAGAGAATCTTCCAATCCCTATTGAAAAAGATATTTTTAAACCAAAAGTTCTTCTTTTTGAAAGACTATCGTTCCTTTTAAATAATTCTGAATATACATCTGTAATTAATGATCATTTTTCGATTCTTATTATATTTATAAAGGAAATTTTAAAACTTATTGACTCAAAAGAAAAGTTGATCTTGGAAAACCTCAGAAAGCATCTTAGAAATAAACTAAATGTTAATTGGAGATCAGATAATATTAAAAAAATTTTAATCGCTTTAAATATTTATAAGAAACTAATTTTTGAAACTTAATAATAAATATTGATTCTACAACATATGATTCTGATATAATTCTTAATTCTCAATATCATTATCTCTTTCAATCTTTAATTTTTATTATTAATAAATCCTAAAATTCTATAGATATTTAAATAAGTGCACCGAGTTTTTCTTTTGGATAATAGTAAAAAGGTTGTACACGCGATTAATAAGGTTTAATTTGAACTAAAGACATTATTGTACTTAAAGATAAAATATTATAATTTTATAAAGGAGATTGTTAAAATGGTTAGTCATGGTATAAAAGATAAAGTTGCCGTTATAGGTTGCGATGCTTCAAATTTTGGCGAACAGTGGGATAAAAGCCAGTATGATTTATTATTTGAAGCATCTCACGGAGCTTTTAAAGACGCAGGAATTAAAAAAGATGAAATTGAAGCAGCATGGGTAGGGATTTTTTATTATTTTACTGGAATGTCTGGGGCAACAGTTGAAGATATCTTACGTTTAGACGGAATCCCTATAACTCGGACAGAAAATTATTGCGCAAGCGGAATGGGATCTATAATACTTCGTTATTGATATTCAAACGCTTTCCGCAATGCATGTTTTGGCGTTGCAAGTGGAGTCTATGATGTAGTTTTAGCCTGCGGTGTAGAAAAATTAATGGATGAGGGCTCAAGCGGTCTACCGGGGTTTAAGATTTTTGGACATCCAGTATTTCCATTACCATCCGCTCCAGCTATGTTTGCCTTAGCAGCCACAAGATGTTTCCATGATTTTGGTTGGACAAAGGAGGATCTAGCTCGAGTTGCGGTAAAAAATCACGATAATGGATCATACCATCCTAAAGCTCATTTTAGACGTAAAATTTCGATCGAGCAAGCAATGAAAGCGCCTATGATTGCCGATCCACTCGGACGGTTCGACTGTTGTGCCATGAGCGATGGAGCGGCTGCACTGATTTTAACAACGCCAGAGTTAGCTGAAAGTTATGCCCACGGTGATGATTATATTGTCGTGAAAGCTAATGCAATTTCAACAAGGACAAATTTTCCATGGTATGTACCTTCTAATGGTCCCGGAGCTGATTTCACAAGTTTTCCTTCTACAGTTAAAGCAGCTGAAATGGCTTATAGAGAAGCGGGAATTACCAATCCAAGGAAAGAAATTGACGCTGCTGAAGTACACGACTGTTTCACAATAACTGAATTGATAAATGATCAGGATTTACAATTCTGCGATAGGGGGCAAGCTGCTGAGGAACTAAAGAATGGTACATTTAACTGGGATGGAGAAACAGCAGTTAATCCCTCTGGTGGCCTTAAATCATTTGGTCATCCAATTGGATCAACTGGTTGTAGAATGTTACAAGAAATAACTAAACAACTACAGGGGCGTGCCGAAGGAAGACAAGTTCCAGATGCTAAAATTGGATTATGTCATAATCTAGGTGGCGCATTTAGCGTCGCTTCAGTAACAATTTTAGGGCAGAGTAAGTAAAGCTCAAATTTTTTTAGAAAAAAATTCATAACTTTTTTTATTTCTTTTTTAAATTTTTTTTAAAATATAAGTATCGTAAAAAGGACGCTCTATCAATTCTATAGATAAATGAAGATCTTGGGTATATTCCCTTGGATCAACTGAGTCAGGATGATCTGGAAATTTCTTTTCACGTATAAAGATCAACGCCTCTTGATTTGGTTCAAATATACAAATAATTCCCCGTAATGTTAAAATTCTTTTACATTCTTTAAGAGTCGCCTTTTTATCTTCAATATGATGCAAGGCGCCCAGTATGAACACTGCATCAAATGAAGAATCCTCAAAAGGCATCTCTTCGGCATTGAATGGATTATAGGTTATCAAATGTTCAACTTTTACTTTTTTAGCAGATTCTAACCAATCTTGTTTTGCATATTTTGAAATATCCTCCTCTGGTTCTCCAGTAATTACGTTATATTTATTTAACGCGAGGGTTATTGCCATTCTACCCATTCCTGTGCCAATATCCAATATTTTTGCCTTCTTATTTAATTTTAAATCTTTAATAACAGGACTAATTTCTTTATAGATAAAAGCAAATTCCTTTCCTAACTCCTCTCTTATTTTTTCAACATCCATTTACTTTTCCTCTTTTTTTATTATTAATGAATTCTTACTATCATTTCTTTTTTAAATTTATATTTTATAGATTAAATGTTATATTTTTTGTATTGAGTTAAAATTTTTTTCAATATTTCTTTTTTCTGCCTCATCGATAACAAACATTTCCAACCTATCATTAGGTTTTTTAAAATACTTTAAAACCATTATTTCTCATTATTACATATCATGAAATTATTTCACGATTACAAGGCTATTTCTTTTTACGCCTTTTGGTCAAGAGACACTTCCAAAGTAATTAATGAAGTCCTAAACAAGAAGTCCAAGAGCTATGCCACTCACCACGACATCTTCCTTAGATTTATTAACGACAAGCTTTTTAAAGGGCAAGGAGTATTAAACAAGGAGTTCCGAAGGAAAGGAAAAACATATCCTGACTTATTAATTCCTTCCAGAACTGAAGGAAAACAATACGAAATCGTTGAGTTAAGAACTCACACTAGTGAGTTAAAATATTTAAGGCGCGAATTGAATAAACGAGAAAAAATATTTGCTTTTAGCGATTATCTCTATTTTGCTTATTTTTTGCGTCGAGTTTGGAAAGAGAAGAACGAAATTTTAAAAGCTCACGATTGCATATATTACTTAGTAATAATTAGTATTCCAAAAAAAACCGAGAAAATACCAATAAACGAGCTGGTTACTACTATAAAGATGGGAGCAGAAGATTTTACTAAAAAAGTGGCAGAAGAAAGTGGAATAGATTCCGAAAAAGAGGAATTGTTAGGCGTAGAGAACATGTTTAAAACTGTTGATTTAGAGAGACGGTTAGAAGAAAAAAAGGACTTAATAAAAAAGAAAGAGGATATAATAAAAGAGAAAGAGGACGTAATACAAGAGAAAGATAAGCAATTAAAAGAGAAAGAAAAAGAAATCAAACAACTCAAGAAACAATTAGAGGAAATAAAGAAGTAATTGGTGATAAAGTAAATTCTAAAGCAAACTAATGCTAAAATAATCGAATAATAAGACTGATTCTAGTTTTCTTCAATTATCCAATTACTTCAGTCAAATTCTTTGCATCCCTAATTTGAATTATTTTATTCCCTCATACAAAAAACTTAACATTTAATCTATTTATGACAAAAACAAATTAAGGAATTTTTTGTTTAGACACCAAAATCTTAATTCATTCAAAATAGAGAATTCAAATACTCTTTCAGAGTTCATATAAATAGAAAAAAAAAGATTTAAAATCTAAGGAGATACAAACTCAATCGAAAATTGATTCATAGAGGCACTAGAATAAATTCCGAAACCATTAACTGTTGGATTACCACATGTTGCCCCAATTTCTATGTAATTTGTACCGTTGCTATATACAAACGCAGATGAGTCAAAATATTTTCCAGGAGGGGTAGAAGTCAATGTATCAAAATGATAAATATACATATCGATAGAATGATCTTTGAGAAGTCTTAAGTAATAATGTAACCCTGAA
>CAZRBD010000192.1:596-6739 GCA_964598265.1 uncultured archaeon | reverse complement strand
AGGATGTTTCAGATGATGGTAAAAAAAAATAAGATTTCTTATCTTAAATTCCATTTAATAATATAATAGTAATAAATATCATTCAAACTTTGGTTTTTTATGGATTTACTTAATCAAATAAAAATTATAATTACTTTCTTTTTAGATTTTGTATTATCAGTAAATTTTATTGTTCTTCTTGTTATATTCATATTTTTATATAATTTCTTAATGTATATAATTAGGGATAGGAAATATGTAAGGATTTTTAAAGAAAATAAAGATCCTAAAACTATTAATCTATTAGATTTAAAAGCCTTACCTCTTGTAAATATTATTGTCCCTGCTTGGAAAGAGGGAAATCTTTTTAAAGCGTGTTTAGATTCAATTATAAATTTAAAATATCCTAATTTAAAAGTAATAGTGAATGCCGGGGGTGATCAAGAGACTAAAAAAATTGCTGAATCGTTTAGGAATAATGGTAACTTTACCATTTTACAACAAAAACCTGGTGGTAAAATGAAAGCATTGAATGAATGCTTAAATTTTATTTCCGAAGGGATAATTTATTCAACAGATGCTGATATAATTATCACCGATGAAATCCTTTTACGAATGATTTATCCAATAATAAATCAAAATGAATATGTAGTTGTAGGAGGGGTAAGACCACTAAAATTTCAACAAAATAATAGTGTTGTGAAATACTTACTAACTACTCGAAATCCGAATTTTAAGATAAAATTTTCAAGATATGGGAGAACACAAATCTCTGGACCAAATACTTGTTTTAAATATGAACTTTTTACTGAACTAGGAAGATTTCAAGAAGATAATTATTTTCCCGCAACTGATAGAGTCAGAGGTCCACAAATTATCTCTAAAGGATTTAAAATTTATCAACTAAGAAGTTATCGAGGAAGTCTTTTCACTCATTATCCAGATTCATTGAAAAGCTATATTAAACAGGAACTAAGATGGCGGGAGAATGCATTAACTAATCCTTATTCGAGGAGAAATTTTAAGCTTTTTATAAAATATGTAATTTTACTTTTAATTTCCCTTTATATCATAGTATTTCCAGTACTGATTTTTTTTCATATAAGCTTCTTTTTTATTGGAATTTTAATCTTATTGAATAAATTTTTGATTAAACTTAGAGCTGTCAGATTTTTCAAACTAACAATAAGCAAGAAGCATTATAAGAAATTTGGTTTAATCTTTTTTATAAAGTTGATTCTCTTTATTTATGTCGATGCTATAATAACTATTTTTGTAGGATTTAATATACTACTGCATAAAATTAGAAGTAAAATATCCTAATATGAGAATTCTAAAAAAATAACCATTCGATTTGATTCAAAATCATAACTAATTACATATTTAAAAGAACAGAATATAATTAAATCTTAATAGCAATTCTACCTGCCTCATCTATCCTATTTAAAAAAATTTTGATATTATTTTCTTGAAAATAATGATCTACTGCATTTTTTTGACCTTTCCATAAACCATAATCATCTATGATTAAAATCCCATTTTTCATTAACTTTGGATAAAGATAAGTTAATTCGTGGTAAGTTGATTCATATAAATCAGTGTCTAAGCGAAGTAGTGCAATCTTTTCAGGAATTATATTTGGTATAGAATCTTGTACATTTCCTTTGATAAATTTTATATTCTCCTTAGGGTAACCTGTTGAATATAGATTTTTTTTAACTTCTTCCAAAGAAGCATAACACCATTCAATACAATTATCTTTCTTTTTCTTGTTCCAAATTTTTATCGCAGAAGTTTTATCAAAGATCCTAAAATCTTTTGTAGTTGGTTTAGCCATTCCCTTATAAGTATCATAAAGATAGAATGATCTATTAGTTTCATTCATCTTTAATAAATTAAGTGCACTAATCATCATACTACCACCTTTCCATACACCACATTCTACAATTTCTCCCGCTATATTATTTTTAATTATATATTCTGTTGCTTTGTACATAGCATACATTTTTCCTACACTAGTCATAGTAAATGGTTTACATAAAAGAAAATTCTCCTTAAATTCTTCTTCAATATCATAAGGAATAAAGCTTTCATCATCTGGATCATAAATTCTCGAATCTACAAGAGTAAAACCTAGCTTATAAAATAATTTCTTAATAATCCTTCCAAAAATCATAATTATCAAGTATAATTGCTAATATTATAATTTTATTCTAAGTTATAAGATTTAGAAATTAAAAACTCTAAGAATTTAATTGGATTAATTCTAAATTTCGTATTCTCAATCAATTTCATTATTTTCCTTGTAATATTCATAATTTCTTATAGCATAGTTAAGTATATTATAAGAGATAGAAAATATATTAAAACTTTAAAGGAATTTAGGGATTTAGAAATTGCATCAATCGAAGATTTAAAAGAATCTAAAAAATCTGATCTTATTGTTTTTTAGATTAAAGAATTGAAATTTAACAAAAAGTTATTTATTCAAAGTCCTATTAGAGTAAACCTTTTTATTTTAAAAAGCAATTTTCATAATATCTTAGGAAAGTTATATATTGTCTATGAAAATGAGTAAATTAAAAACAGTTATTAGGAAATTTTTAAATAGAATTTATGAAAGAGTCTATATTCCAAAAGTATACAAATATTTTAGAGGGAAAGTAGATGTTCCAAATGAGATCACCCAATTTCATAAACTCTATTATAATTCATGGGGAGAGGATGCGACATGGAGAAATATGTATTGGTTAGGTACCCCAATATTAAAAAATCCTTTTGATTTATGGATATTTCAAGAAATAATTCACAATTTAAAGCCACATGTAATAATTGAATGCGGAACTAAATATGGTGGGAGTGCCTTATATCTAGCGTCCATATGTGATATGGAAAATAAAGGAAAAGTTATAACAATTGATATTGAGGATCAAAAAAATAAACCACAACATAAAAGAATTCATTATTTACTCGGATCATCAATATCAGAAGAAATTCATAATAAGATTGACAATTTAATTGATAAAGATGATAATGTTTTAGTTATTTTAGATTCCTTACACACAAAAGACCATGTTCTTGAGGAATTAAAAAATTATAGTAAATACGTTAAAAAAGGAGGATATATAATTGTCGAAGATACACATCTAAATGGATATCCAATTGCACCCTTTTTTGGCCCGGGGCCAATGGAAGCCGTTATGGAATTTTTAAAAATAAATAAAGATTTTCAAATCGATAAGAATAAAGAAAAATTTCTTATGACTTGGAATCCTAATGGATACCTAAAAAAAGTAAAGTAAACATTTAATTTTTGTACCGCAGGCATGACCATGAAGGAATTGTTTGATATGGGCAGTAACTTTTAGTTGAGATGAAAATCCATTATCAATAATTTTTTGGAAATTTGGAATTAATATCCTTTCAAGCAATGGTTGAATACTCTCAAGACAACCACCGTCTATACCTATAATTATATTCTTTGTTTAAATTCACTAAATTTTATCTATTAATGATTTAAAGCCTTCAATTTCTTTTGAACTTGAATAATTTTTAAAAACATAATCTTTTGCTGATTTCTGTAATTTATACATTCTTTCGGGGTCTTTTATCCATAAATTGTATACTTCTAGTATTTTCTCCTTAATAGATGTTCTATTTAATTTATTCAAGAAAAATGAAAATTCCTGTCCCTTTAATAATTCTACAGAGCCAATTGTTTTACTACAGATTACTAAAAGTCCTGACCCTAATGCTTCCATTATTGATCTAGGAAAAGGTTCAACTCGAGACGTAAACATATAAACATCACTTCTTTTATAATATTCTGGGACCAAATCGTTACTTATATATCCATGGAATTTAATAAAATTCGGAAATTTACTTTCTAAAGTTTTAATTTTTGTTTCTAAAGGGCCCATACCACAAAATTCAAAAAAGATTTTTAAATCATTATATTCTTTTAGGAATTCATCTAATGTTTCAGCTAAGACTTTAATTCCCTTATGAATGTCATCAAGATAACCAATATAAATAAATTTTAATACATCTCTTGATTTAACTTTAAAAAAATCATCTTTATATTTGTTTAGATCAATTCCATGGACAATATGAATCACTTTATTAGAATCATAAAATAAATCTAGGAATTTCTTTGCATTTTTAGATAAAGTATGATGATAAAATTTTTTTTTGAATAATGAAAAGAATAGAATTGATAATCTATATTTAATATTGTATAAAGAAAAAAACTTATCACTATGTAGGGGCTTTCGATATCCTATAATAAATCTCCCACGTCTATGTAATAGACTAAAAAACATAAAAATTAAATTTTGTTTAAAAGTGGAACAAGATGTATAAATAATATCATTTTTTTTTAATATTCTATAAAATTTAACTAAATCCCAAGGATAAGGAAATGTAAATACTAAATTTGAAATATTTATTGTGGCAAATTTCATCCGAGTTTTTATTGGAACTCCATTTAATTTAGTATCAATTGTCTTTTTGGATAACAATTTTTTACCAATAAATATATTTGTATGGGCAAAAAAAGTATTATAATACTTGTTTAATCCCGCGGCTAATTCCATAGATGAAATTTCTCCCCCTCTACCATTTTCAAGAGCTAACGGAGAAACAATAAGAACATTGACCATAATTTCTACATTGTTTTTAGTAAAACAATATAATTGATTTTTTAAAAATTATTATTATATTTAGGGTTATTCAAAATTTAGAAATACTATATGCAATTTTTTTCTATAAATAAGAGAGTTATTTGAGACTTAAGAAATATTGACCAAAATTTCTCTCAAATATGCATAAATTAACAAGCTTTTCATCAAAAATTAAAAAATAACTTAAAATTTGGAGAAAGATATAAAAATGAAGAAGTTAATCATAAAAATTTCAGTATAACTCATCTATTCAGCAACTATATAAGGAAAATTTTAGACTATAAAGATTTATTTAAAAATGTTAAAAGTTTTTATTGAGTTTTAACATAAGTAAACCTAGGTTTTGTTTAATTATATTGTAGTTGTAAAGTTTCAGTAAGGGAAAAAAAGAATTATGTTTAACCTCAAAAAGTACTGATACTTATCCCTCCAATTTAATGGACATCATTAAGATATCCTACGTAAATAAATTTTAAATGATTATTTGATTTTTGAACTGAACTATTCTTCTTATAATTTTCTTATTCAACGCTATGTATAATATGTATAACTTTATTAGAGGACTAAAAATTTCTTTCATTGAGATATATTTTAAATTAGTTTGAGGATAATGATTTGGTTAAATTATTGAGATTCTTTTTTAAGAAAATTTTGGATAAAAGAAAAAATGGATTTATCAATAAAATCATAAAGAAAGTTATACCATTCAAAAATTTTTACTATCTAATAAAATCTGAAATAATAAAGAAAATAACTCTGCAATTCCCCCCATATAACGAGCGAGTTCATAATGATCTAATCACACTTTCTTGGGATCCAATTCGATATAGTACAATTGCGCTTGCGATTAATTCAATCGTAAGAGAGAAAATTCAAGGTAGTTTTGCGGAATTTGGAGTTTTCAAAGGTGAAACTAGTAAATTTATTCATATTCTTGCTCCTGAAAAAATATTGTATCTATTTGATACATTTAAAGGATTTCCCGCAGAATACATAGAAGATAAAAACGAAGCAAAAAGATTTAAAAATACTAAAGTAGAAATTGTTAAGAAAAATATCGGTGATTTAAATAATGTTGTTATACGAAAAGGTATTTTCCCTGAAACAACCAAAGGATTAGAAACTGAAAAATTTTCATTTGTATATATTGATGCAGATTTATATATTTCTATCTTAGATGGGTTAAGATTCTTTTATCCGCGGATTTCCCAAGGAGGATATTTATTTATTCACGATTATAATAATCCCCAAGAATCAAATGCCGGTGTGTTACGTGCTGTTAGAGAGTTTATGGCTGATAAAGAAGAAAAAATTTTAGAAATTCCTGACATATTAGGTTCGATTGTGTTTCGAAAAATTTAAAGAAAAATTTTTGATTCAAAAAATTCATTAATATTTAATTCTTATTTTATATAATGGCAGATGAGATAACGTCTAAAGCTGTTTTTTTAATAACTATTTATGCATTTAATCTTAATCATT
>CAZRBD010000192.1:0-586 GCA_964598265.1 uncultured archaeon | reverse complement strand
ATAGAAATACTGCTCCAAATTTAGAGAAATTTATCAAACAAGGTTCAGTTTTCATTAATGCTTTTACTAATGGACCTGAAACCCCTTCCTCATTTTCTTCAATTTTTTCCTCAATTCTACCATTTTTGGATGGGGGATATAGTCCTTTACCCTTACATAAGCTCATTTTCCCCCAGATCTTAAAAGAAAATAATATTAGTACATATGGTATTCATAGTAACCCCAATCTGGGAGAATTTTTTCATTATGATCGTGGGTTTGATGTTTTTTTAGATGGAGAGAGGTATAAAATAATAAAATCCAATTCTAACAATATGGGTTTTAAACAACACGTTAGTTTAATTATTAGAAAAATTCTAAACTTTAGAAATTTATTTAAAAATTTAATATATCGATTGTACGGTTTCAACAAGATTAAAGACTTTTTAAGAAGAAAAATCCCTATAATTACTGAACTTTTATTACCCTTCACTCCGATTGCTTATAACGCACCATATATTGTTAATAAAATAGAATCTCTCTTAAGAGAAGGTAATACAAAAACCTTTTATTGGGTCCATTTCATGGATTTACATAGTCCTTATAA
>CAZRBD010000191.1:0-6787 GCA_964598265.1 uncultured archaeon | reverse complement strand
ATCTGTCCCTCCACCAGGTAAATTTTGAGATGCTATTTCCTCATAAATGGTCCAAGCGATATATATATTATAAGTTGTTACACCACCACCTCCAAATCCACCCAGGAGATCAATTGTTGAAAAACCTGGAATAGTTTCGACAATACCAACAACATTCATATTGACAATTACCGTATTTTCATGAGCATTATAAAAATCTACATTTATCATAGCTGTTAAGTTAGCAAGAGTTAAGCCAAGTGAGAAATCTATCGGTAAAACATCACCTACCTTAACATTATAATCATCTGCTAGGGCTTTTTCAATTATAACATTATTTCCAGAAGCAAGTGCATCCATTAAATCATCGGAAGTCATTGCACTAGGAGAAATTACTGGAATTTTTGAAATGTGATCTTTTATATCTCCCGGATCAATCACATTCGTCGAAATGGAAATATTATAATCACTATCAAGAGAACTGTGTCCTATCCATTCCCCTTCAATTTGAATTCGTGCATTTTGATGACTAACACCCATAACATCTTCAATTCCTGGTTGAGTAATCAGGTCATCTTCGAAAGATCTCGGTGTGTTATAAGTATATATTCGTGCATCAGCTCCTACAAAATTATAAACAGTTGTATTAACACCTTCACGCATAGAATCCATCATAATGCTCATACCAATAAGAAAACTAGTTGTTAAGGCGATCATTGCAAAGGTCAGAACAGTACGTTTTGGGTGTCTTAGTATATTTTTTTCCGTTAATAATTTAGTTCGTCTCAGATACGGTATAAATAAAAATACAAAAACTTTATTGACATATTTAAGCAGTAAACTCAATAACCAAATAATACCTAATAATACAAGAGTAGGTCCTAAGAAGGCGTTCAAGTTACCTCCCCCGAAGCCACCACCATTACCAAAACCTCCTCCAAAACCACTATCACTAGATGGCGTAAGTATCAACCAAACACCCACACCAATAATTAAACTACCGATTATGTATGAAATAGCCCTTTTAATATAATGTTTTTTCTCTCTAGTAGTCTTTTCTTCAAGAGGGCTTAAACATTCAATAATTGGTTTACGACTTGCTTTCCAACTCGGGTAAAGTGAAGCCACAATACAAGCCCCTACCCCTACTACAAATGTAGTAATTATTGTCTGGGGTAATAAAATAATCTGAAAACTATCAGGGACAAAGCCCTCCGCGATGGAGAGGCTCTGAAGTGTATCCACAGTGACTGAAAAGATTACATAAGATATAAAATATGAAGAGATTGTCCCAATTACCGCTCCGATTAAGCCCATTACTACACCTTGGGTTAGAAATAATCTAAAAGTTTCAGATTTCGATGCACCAATAGCTTGAAAGATTCCGGTCTCATATTCCTGCTCCTTCTTTATAATGTTGAAGACGTTCATTATTAATATCATTGAAAGTATTAAGGCAATTAGCCCAAACATCATAAACATTATTTCCATCATGTCCATAGTTTGGGATATCATTTCTAAGTTATCACTCTTTACATCTAAGAGACTCCAATCATCCTCATCATCAAGAGCTTCTAATATCTCATCAAGTTCTAATACTACCGCAGCAATCCTTTTTATGTGATCAACACCGATAGCGCCTAGCGTATATTCACCACTATGATCTAATGTGCCATCAACAAGCTCGTGTGCATTAACAATACTCGCAAATAGTGCAGGTCCTTGTGCAGATGAATATCCATCTGATGGGGCCTCAGGATCAAAATCACGTGCTTCACTCGTATCTCGTACGACAGCAACAACCGTATAAGCAATCCATGTCCCTGTATCTGTAGTGACATATCCTTGGTCGCCTCCTTCATATGGAAGAATCCATACAGTATCTCCAGCCGAGAAATTACTTCCTAATTTGATTTTTAAAGCTTCGGTAATAACTATTACACGATCCCCATTAGTAACATCTTCATACTCAAGAAGACCCTCGTAAGTCTCCTCATCACTCACGGAATCTAATACAAATGGTCTACCGCCTAATTTTTTCTCATCGTTTGCGGTATGATTAATTCCAAATACTAAAGTTCTTGTGCTATTATCTATTTGATTCCCACTATCAGTCGAACTTAAATGGATACTAAATCCTACAATTCTATATGAAATTGCGTCAACATGTGATAGAGAATCAATTTCATTATTAATCTCATCAGGAGCAAACCAAACATCTGTACCATTTACAGGTTTTACTAAAATGTCAGCGCTTCCCATTTGAGAATCCATGCCATCTAATAACATAGCACTAAATGAATCAGATACAATCATTACACCACCAAACAACGCCACGCTAAGAACTAGTGTAATTATTGTAAGAATATACCGAGTTTTACGTCTTTTCATATTACGTAAAGCGATTTTAGTTATTACTCCCATTTTTTTCTTTACTCTCTTTTTTATTATTTTTTCAAAAAATATTTGTATATAATTGTTACCTAATCTTATTTATTTAAACGTAAGTTAAAGCAAAATTCGATTTTTTCGAATTATACTTAATTTATAAATAACATCTTTGATGTTATATAAACATGTCCGAATTTTCGATCACTGTTCGAAATATTCGATTTATGAGTATAAACCTATATTCTCACATATAAGAGGAGTTACGTTTATCGAACATCGTTCGAAATTTTGGGCATATTTAAAAGTTTTAAAACTATTTTATAATTAGGATTTTTAATTCAAATAATAATTTTGTATAAAAAAAATGCCCATTATTGAAACTAAGGACAGGATTCTTAGAGTAGCAAAAAAACTAATTATTAAAAATGGGTATAGTGCTGTAAGTTCCAGAAGAATTGCGAAAGAATCAAAAATCAGTGCTTCAACGTTATTTTATCACTTCCCGAAGGGCAAATTATCAATCTTGTATGAAATCATCCTTTCTTTTGGCAATAAATTCATAGAAAATTTCGATATTTCTCAAGTTGGGGAATTAAATAATCCAGAAGAAGGGAAAGCTTATTTATTTAAATATTTAGAAATACACCGCCAATTTGCCCCCTTAATCAATGGGTTTGAAATAGAATTACTTACGAACAAAAATGCTTTAAAAGATCTTGAAAAGTTAATGCAATCTGGAAAGAATCGTTTGGATACTTTTTTAAAGAATATTTTTTTAAAGTTCTACCCAAATATCAAGGAACCAGAGAAAACTTTCTTTATCATTGGGAGAATTTGTACGAGTCTTATACATACACACGTTATCTTAGATAATTTTTATGGAACCGATGAGGAATTTGTAGATATATTGTATAGAATGCTCAGTGGTTTACTGGCAAGTAATTCTGTTTAAATATTTTTGTAATTGAATTTATTGTGTGTTTTGGGTGTATATATTTAAAAATGGTTTAATCATTTATTATCTTGACCATGAATAGTTCAAAAGAATTTCGAATTAACGAATTTTTTTACCTTAAATTAGAAGAAGGAACATCTAATATTTACATAAATGGAAATCTCTTTAGACAATGTACTTTATTGATATTAAATATTCCCATTAATGAAGTTGAATATTTCGATGAAGTAAAGTCCATTGATGAGGCAGCCGAAAAACTAGGATGGTCAGAAGATAAACAAGAAGAATTTACAAGATATAAAGGATATACTCTATCACCAGAAGAAGAATTTTTAGGTCATTGCTCAAATCTTCAAGTATGGTACGAACACAGGTACGACACACGGCTTTTGCATCATAGTTTATCATTTTGGTTACTTAGTGAATTATCTTATTATGATCCGGTTGCAAAAAGTGTGTTTAAAGAAAAACTTGCAAAAAGGTATGAAAGCGGTTGTGAAAGTGTGGTGAACTTCTTGCGTGCAGAGTTTGATATATCGGCTTACTTAACTCATGAAGAAATTCTACGTCTCGAGTTAGTTCCAGAAGAAACGGAAATTTTACTGGATGTAGAACCCCTAATGGGCATTGATTACCCCCACCGTTTTATATCAGGGCCATACATGGATTCTCCGCGAAATTTCATTAAAAAAAATAAACATGTTACATCTCTAATTATAGGTAATGATTCTAATCTGGATAAAGATCCCGAGATCTTGGAGAAATTGAGCAATCTCAAGCATTTAGAATATATACTTGTAGGTCGTAATAATCTTAGTTGCTTACCGGAATCAATGTCTAATTTAGAAAACCTAATTTATCTTGATCTAAGCGATAATTTGTTTACGCACATACCTCCTATATTAAAAAAGATGAAATCATTGCAATTTGTAGATCTTTCTAAAAATAAAATACCAAATTATGATGACAATGTTTTCTTTTACAATATCTGTATACAGCTGTCAAATCGATCACCAACTTTCTTCAGTGAATCCAGCATGCAACGAATGTATAGGATACTTGAACGTGTACAAAGCCGTAATTTACTATACCTTGCTACATTTGTAAATACTTGGTATAAACCCGATGTTACACCTCCAGAAGAAATTTTTAAAAGATTACTACAATATCATAATACAAAAATAAAAAAAAAGGGAACTGAATTAGTGTACAATAACGGTATAGTATCGTTGAAATAATATTACTCTAATCTAATCCTAATTCCAGATGTTTGAAACCTTGGTTCATGATCACTTAAATTTGCGTCTATATTTCGATAGTTCAATTTCTAACTCTGTAGCTGATTTTGGCATTCCAATAGTAATTCTATCCCCATCAATTCTAACAAAAAGGCATTGTTTTAAAAAAGATCAACTATAATGCACCTTAGAAATTAACTTCCAAGCATCTTTACTCGGATATCTTTTTATCCACTCCTCTTCAAATTTCCTGTTCGAATCAGATTCATCTGGATTTTTTTGTTAGAATATTTAGCCTAACACCAGGCTTAAATATATATATTCCGTCGTCTTAATCATGTAACCAATCTTTTAAATTTGAAATTTTTAAATTAGATTCAATATCTTTAAATTCCAATTTATTATTTTGCCTATTTCAACTAAAAAAGCTCTATTAGGATCTTTCCCATAAACCAATCCAGCTTCAAATAATATTGCAATTAGGATTTTTAATTCAAATAATAATTCATCATATAAAAAATGCCCATTATTGAAACTAAGGACAAAATTCTTAAAGTAGCAAAAGAATTAATCGTTAAAAATGGATATAGTGCTATAAGCTCAAGAAAAATTGCGAAAGAATCAAAAATAAGTGTCTCAACGTTATTTTACCACTTCCCGAATGGCAAATTATCAATCTTATATGAAATTATCCTTTCTTTTGGTAATGATTTCATAAAAAATTTTGATATTTCTAAAGTTGGTCGGTTAGATAATCCAGAAGTAGGTAAAGCTTATTTATTTAAATATTTAGAAAGTCATCGCAAATTTGCACCATTAATCAATGGGTTTGAAATAGAATTACTTACGAACAAAAATGCTTTAAAAGATCTTGAAAAGTTAATGCAATCTGGAAAGAATCGTTTGGATACTTTTTTAAAGAATATTTTTTTAAAGTTCTACCCAAATATCAAGGAACCAGAGAAAACTTTCTTTATCATTGGGAGAATTTGTACGAGTCTTATACATACACACGTTATCTTAGATAATTTTTATGGAACCGATGAGGAATTTGTAGATATATTGTATAGAATGCTCAGTGGTTTACTGGCAAATAATTCGGTTTAAATTCTAACTCTATAGCAAGTTTCAATCTATTTCTAATTAAAAAAGAATCAATGTATCGTTACTCAATTTTATCCCAATCCGGGTACCTTTCAACCTATTTTTAGTTAATAAATAACAGGTAGAGTTTTCCTCACTTAATAGGAATTTAAATTATCTAAAGAGAATTTATCTAAAAAAGTTAATTATATTGGTTTATCGTTATTCTTATAGCGTTTAGGGTATACTTCAGCCCAAGCTTGCATTATTTCTTGATGCGGAGCGTCATTATAAACTCCTCGATCTTTAATATAATCAACGAACGGTTTTCCATCTTTGTTAGTGCTTGCGAAAAGTCCATCACGCTTTCCATCAAAATTTACAGCTGGAAAATTTTTCTTCTGACAAAGCTCTTTATCAAAAGCACAATTTGCTTCAACCCAACGCCCACCTAAAAATAATTCTACAAATCCATGAAAAACAAAAAGGTTACTACCCATATCTTTTCTAAGCCTTTCTGAAGTCATATGGTTTACAATGTCAACAAAATGAAGCCTTGAAGGTATTCCAACAGATCTTGCTAATGAAGCTAACAATATTGATTTTGGAATACAGAATCCGAACGCTTGCTTCAGAGTTAAACTTGATTTCCAATTTGCTTTTTTATAGGATTTTCGGGCATCTTTAACTGTATATTTTATCTTATCCCTTACAAAATAAAAAAGTTTTACAGCTTTGTTAATATCATCCTCTTTAGGAATGCCCTCGGTTAATTCTCTAACCTTTTCCTGAACTTTTGGATGGTCATAATCCATATAGAATGTGGGTTTAAGAGTGTCTTCAAGTTTGTTGTTTAGTTTTGTCATTATATTTTTATTGATAGTTTTTTATTTAATGTTTTCCAATTTATCAAAGAGGTTAATAAAATGGGAAAAAAAGAAAAACATAAAGAAGATTTTAAACAATTTTTTCAAAATTTTTTAAGAGATAATGATGAAAAACCAATCTTCGAGTATATTATTAAAAATAGCAATCTCCCAGGAAGAAGAGCAAACTTAGAAATGGCATTTGCTTTTGATGAATGCATTTCGGAAATAACTAATGAGTTTGATTCTTTATTATGGTCTTTATTGGGAAAATT
>CAZRBD010000190.1:0-6796 GCA_964598265.1 uncultured archaeon | reverse complement strand
TCATCTTCATCTCTTTAGTTAATTATTACCATAGAAAGCAGAGGTTCTAGATTTTTGATCTTTTTATAATCTTGATTTAAAATTTTCTGGATGGTTTTAATGACTTTTAATTTTACCTTCCAGTCGTTGTCCATTAGTTTTTCAGTATACTCTTCAATTATTATAGACAACTCCTCTAAATCAATGTGTAAGGTTAAAATCAAATTTCCTAAGATTTTTACAGTAAGTCTTCTCACCGAAGGATCTTGATCATATAGACGTCCTCTAATCTTTTCTATTAAATCAATAAGTAAATTAGGTCTAAATAAGCTGATTTGATATGAAATTTCTAGTGAAACTAATCTAATCCATGAATCAGAGTCATTTATAAAATGAGTGATAAGCCCTATTGTTCTTAATGATATTGATGACGATTTATCGCAAATTAAATTCAATAAGCTTAAGCCCCGATAAATTAACTCTTTATCAGAGCCGTGAGTTCTCTCCAAAATCTCAAATATTTCTTCTGCAGCTTTATCGTTATAGCCTTTTAAAATTAAAGTCTCAACTTTTTCAGTATTTAAAGATAAAGATGTCAAAGTAAATAATAAAAATGTTTTTTTAAAATTAAAATTACAATGATCTTTCTATCTACTTAGTATAAATAGCTTATAAAATAATTATGTTAAATTGGAGGAATTAGGAAATAAGATTTAAAAAAAAAATTGAAATTGTGTCTGAAACTTAAGGACTGCACTGATTTATTCAAAAAATTCGATAATAGCCTGCCCTGGTGTTGCAATCCTCTCCCTATAGGTTAAGATCCCATCCTCAACTTCTTTTGTTTTAACAAGGCCGCGTTCTATATCTTTTTCAGATATATAACCTCGTTCTCCCGCCTCGAATTGTCTAACAATATTGCCATTTTTATCCTTTACATCAACTTTCGTGCTTGTTGTTTGTGTCACATCAAAATAAACTCTTTTATTTTCGATTTTTGTAATTTTAGCTTCTGTAAGTAGATGATCGCCTACTCTTACCATACCTCTCATTTCCACCGATATATCAATGAGGCTTCCATGTTTACCATTATCAAGAAAATCTTCAAATAATTTTGAAATAAAACCGAAACTAAATAATCCGTGAGCTATTACTCCCTTTAAGCCTGCCTTTTCTGCAATAACATCATTAGTGTGAATAGGATTAGTATCCCCAGACGCTTTAGCGTATTTTTTTAATAAATCTCTTGAGATGCCATTAAATTCATTCTTAATAACTTGTCCTACAAGTAAATCTGAAATTTTCACCATATTAATATCCTCCTTTTCGAGTACCGGCTGTAATAGTAACATTACAGACAGGTTCGTTATTTTGATTTATCACATTCACGAGAAATTCAGTAAATAATATCATATTCTTTTCATTTAACCACATTTTACCACATTTACCAGTTACTTTAAGTTTATCTCCCGGTTTAATATCTACACAACCTTTCCAATTATAACGATTACCCGTATGTAGAATTTTAGCAGGATTTAGAACAAATCCACGTTCCTCTCCATTTTGAACTACTTTAATACCTAAAACCAATTTATATAACGCTTTAACCGTAAAATAGTTAGCAAATGCATGACACGCAACAATTCCTTCCTCTTCAGAACCGACATATTTTGAATTTGTTATTCCGTATACTTTAGCAAAATTGACTAAAGTTCTATATCTAATATTAAATTTCGTAGATCCGGGAATTTCTGTTCCTGCTAATGCGTTTATCAGAAATTCAGCATTTTGTTTCATTTCTTCTATGTCCATAATGTATTTACTCTTAAATTTTTATAAGAATTTTGGTTTTTTCTAGTAATAATTACAAATATATCTGTTTTCTTATATTTTTTTTTTTTAAAATTCTAGCCTACAATTTTAGAATATATTTTCTCTTTTTCATTTAATGAATCATCGAAAAAATCGAGAATTCTTCGAGAATTAGCTTTACCATTAATTATAATACAAGGAATCTTGTAATGTTCGATAAGGTGTGGTAGATAACGATCTATAGGTTGAGAGACTGTTTTTGATGTAATTGAGGGAAATTCTGATTCATTTAAATTTTCACACTTCTTTTGCTCACTAAATTCAAGTGCACTGATTTTTTTTATAATTTTTTTAGATTTATCATAGATTCCATCAACATCCTTTATTAAAAAACACTCGTCCAGTTCAATCTTTTTTGCGATGAATAGGGTAATCGAATCGGAGGTCACATCCCAAGAGTGCGGTAATTCATCATTTTCCTTTAAAAATTTATATGGTAAGAATATAAAACATCCATTCTCAAATTTAATTAGTTTTGTGAAATCATCTAAAATAGACAAATTAGGGAATTTTTTATTTATGCCTGTTCCGTTTAAATCCATAGAAACAACTGCCATCCAATGAGCTAAGTCTTCATTAAATTGTAGTTTTTTTTGTAAAAATCTTACAAAATTTGCATTGGAACCCCCTCCCGGAATCAATATTAACCGAGTGACCACCTTTTTTTTATATAATTGAGATAATTGAGAAACTGTTGATTTGATATTCTCTGGGTTTTCTAGAATTTTACCTCCAATTTTACATATAATTGTCTTTTGATTCATCATTATCTAACTAATTTATAATTGAAGATATAATGCTCCTGCTACAGCGAAGGCTGATGAACTAGTATTGTCAGGAATTTGAGTGATTTTTTTAAAACTTGAAATATTATTATATCCGAGTTCCTCTAATGATCTTCTGATTAAGAAATCAGCAGACAACCCTGTTATTACAAACATTGGATCTTTTAAAAATTGAGGAAATCTTTGGATTAAATCATTCATAAATAATTTTATTTCATGTTTTATTATTTTCAATTGTTTATCATAAACGAATCGAGCTATTTCATTTAAATTCTCAATTGAAATAGTGTTTATGTCCATGCATATTACCCTTGAAAGCCTCGCATAGCAATCATTCAAAGATTTCGACCGTTTATCAGCTGTTTCGTTGATATACTCACTTTCAGTAATATTGTTTAGAATTCGATGAACATCAGATATTAATGCAAATTTTTCGAATGAGATACGCACTTTTTTTCCTTTATATGGAACGTAATGGGTTACTGAGGGGATTGTTGCTCGTAAACCACCAGTATATATTAACTCATGGTTAATTAATCTTTGTACATCTGTTTTTCCTTTAGCTACAGGTAATGAATTAAATATTGGTATAATATCTACTGTAGTGGATCCCCCATCAATTAAGATGCATTTAGGAAGATAGCTACCCAGAAATAAGGCAGTAGAAACCCAATTTGTAGCAGAGATTGATAAAAAATCATTCTGTGCTTCGGTGAAATTTAGGAATTTGCAATCTGTACTAATAAAACGCATTTTCTCGTTATTAAATACTTCGGTGAGGGCTTTCAAGATCGTTTGAATTCCCTCTTTTTTTGTTTGAAATGCATCTGAAAGCTCGGCAGTAATAGAAGTAGCTATAAAATCTATGTCGTCAAAAAAAATTATATTGTGTTCTTGAAGATTTGATACAACTCTTTTTAACATTTCTGGGAAATCAGTTATTGTTTTCTCCCAGAAAGGAAAGTATTCAATATGAGAACTACTCTTCTTTATCTGGTGCCCCTCAAATTCTATAAGTGCTGCTTTTGTATTTGCTCCTCCAATATCTAATCCTACAATAAACATCAATTTTTTACTTCTTTCTTTTCCTTCGGCTTACCTTTTCTAATAATTCTATAATAAATCCAAATTTCTTTTCAGAATCCATGTATGTAACTCTTGTATTGAAAGTCTTTCCGGATTGTAGAACATTTATCCCCTTTTTCTCAAATTCATTAATATATAAATCCGAATCTTCAATATAGTGTGCAATATGATGTAATCCTTCCTTATTTTGATCTAAATACTCTTTATATATGCATTTCCCATCAATCCACTTAATTAATTCAATTTGAGTATTTTATAATCGACTAAAAGCTAATTGAAACGAAACTTCGGATTTTTCTTCTCGATAAATGACTGTTTGTCTTCCTGGTTCTCCAAAAATAAACTTAGAAAACCCAAAAACATTCTCCATTATTTTCGCTTGCTTTTCAATATCTCTAAATACAAAACCTAACTGATCCACCTTTAAGTTTCCAAATTCTATTTTAAAACCTTCCATATCATCTTCTATTCTTTTAGATATAAAAAAGCTTCTTAACTCAACTATCTAAAATTTAAAAGTAGAAGGAAATTAAACAATTTAATCTCTATCTATATATCTATTTTTTATAGATTCAATCAATTTATCCAGATTTTGTCCAGTTATAGCATTTGTTAAGTAAAAATCATTATCTATTAAGTTTAATTTCTCTTTAAGGTAATTTATTTCAGAATCTTTAGCTAAATCCATTTTATTAAAAACAACAATAAATTCTATTTGGCCTTCTTTAGAAAAATTTAACTTTATCTCTTTGAATAATTCAATTTGAGATTCAATACTATATCCTGAAGCAGGTGTTGGATCAAACACAAATAAGATTAAATCAGATATTAATCTTAAAGCTAATATAGATTGTTTCTCAATGTTATTCCTCTTACTCATAGGCCTATCAAGAATACCAGGGGTATCTATGCATTGGATCTTGATCGTGTCAAACTTTCGTTCAATATCTAAATGTCCAATCATTATTTTTTTTGTTGTGAAGGGATATTCTTGAACTTCTATCCTCTTATTTGTTGATATGTTTATAACAATACTACTCTTTCCCACATTTGGATATCCTGCAACCACTATACATGGCATTGTATAATCAATTGATGGAATCTCTCTCAAACGCCCTCGTATCTTATTTAAATGTTCCAGATTGGCATTTTGTTTGTTAATTACAGAAGATATCCTTCCAAAAGCAGATCTTCTTAATCTATCCCCCTCGTTAGGAGCTTCAATTTTTCTTAGTTTACTTAAATGTTCTCTCTTGATTGTTCTGAGAACTGGCATAATTCCATTTAACCTACCAAGCTTTAACTTTAAGTCATCAACATCAACTAATAAGGATGCAAGTTCTTTATAAAAATCGGGGAGATCATCGATAATTGGGACCATTTTTATAATTTTTAAAATTCGATCTAGCAATATATCAACAGCAACCTTTATACGTTTCGACTCTTTCTTTTTTGCTTTAATAAGTATTGGCGCATTTTTCGAAACTTGGGCAGAACTCTTCATACTCTTTTTAAAAGCAATGTCCAATAATTCTTTAGAATTCGCTACGTGATAAAATTTATCAAATGGATTTTTCATAAAATTTCATACTATACCTAGTTTAAAATAAAAAGAATTACTATTGTTTTATTACATTTTTGTTCTTAGAAATGATAACTTTTTCTCTATCTCTACAATATTATTTGATAAATCTATTGAATCCTTTGGAATTGATTTATATAATTCTAATATATATTCATATCTCCCTAAAACTCTTGGATATTTTCCTAACTTTTCTTCTTTTTCAGCTTTTTCTGATAACATCTTAACTCTTTCAAATATATTCCTTATTTCAGGAGATAATGCTTGTTGTTGAGCCGATTGTTTATCTTGGTATCGTTGTTTCTCATTTAAAGCCTTTTCAACTCGTTTTTGAAATTCTTGTTCACTTTTAGCTTTTATTGTTGTTTCGTGTTCTTTTAACTTAATCAATTTTTGCACTCTTAAGATTCGCTGATTAAGCATCCCAATTTTTCCGTGAAATCCTAGTTGTGCGTAAATTGCTTTTGTTTCTTCCAATAGTGTAATAGTTGATCGAAAATTTTTTTTTCCAAATTCGATTTTTGATTGTTTTTCTAAAGTCTCTGCCTTTTTTTCAAGCTCGTCATAAGGTCCTGGCATGGTTAATGCATATTATTAATTATTTATAATACTATTCTTCGTCATTTAATTTCTTAAATTCGATTACAATAAAGATTCTAAGAATTAAAAATTAATTGTTATTGATTATTGATTTTTAATCAGAATACAATTTAAAAATATTTCTTAACTTATCTTTATTAATTAATTTAGATGAGAAAACAAATGAGAAAATATAAAGTTGGTATTTTAGGAGCTTCTGGGATTGTAGGTCAGAATTATATTAAGTTGTTACAAGATCACCCCTGGTTTCAAATAACAGATATGGCGGCTTCCCCAAGATCAGCAAATAAAAATTTTCAGGAAGCTGTAAAGCATAAATGGCAAATGTCTTTTTCCATTCCAAAAGATTTAAGAGAATTAATAGTAAGAGACGTTCAAGATTTTGAATCTTTAAACCCTGAGCTAAGTTTTGTTTTTTCGGCACTAAATTTGCCTAATAAGGAAGAACTTAAGAACCTAGAATTTAAGTACGCTAAAAGGGGAATTCCCGTAATATCTAACAATTCTGCAAACAGGTGGACTCCTGACGTACCAATGATAATTGGAGAAATCAATTCCGATCATATAGAAGTTATTCCAATTCAACAACGACAAAGAGGTTTTAATGAGGGATTTGTACTAGTAAAACCTAACTGTTCGCTTCAAAGCTATCTCACACCAATCTTTGCTCTCGAGAAGGCAGGATATAAAGTCGATAAGTTAATAATAACGACCCTTCAAGCAGTTTCAGGGGCGGGATATCCTGGCGTATCTTCACTAGATATGATTGATAACATAGTCCCATATATCAATGGGGAAGAAGAAAAAACAGAAAAGGAACCCTCAAAAATTCTTGGAAAAGTAGGGGAAAATGGAATTATTAATGATGAATCCATTCAAATTAGTTCAACGT
>CAZRBD010000189.1:0-6812 GCA_964598265.1 uncultured archaeon | reverse complement strand
AGAGAGATATGGAAAGAAAAAAAGTATTGAGCTAAGTGAATTAATAAACGTCGCAGTTTTACAAAAAAAATAAAAGAAAAGAAATTAGAAAAAATTAAAATAATTACCCTTTTATAGGTTTCCCTTGTGCGACTTTAGCTTTATCTTTTTCTTGGAGTTGACGTCTCTGGACTTTACCTGTCATACTGACTGGCATCTTTCGTACAACTTCAATTAAGCGTGGTGATTTCCATTTAGCCATATTATCTACACTCCATTTTTTTATCTCTTCAATTGTTATATTTTTACCGATTTTATATCCCTTCTTTAAAGTAACCCACGCTTTAACTTTTTCGCCAGTCATTTCGTCTGGCAAGCCTGCGACAGCAACTTCATCAATTGCTTCGTGATTTCCTAATAAATCTTCCACCTCTTTTGGATATACGGAATGTCCAGATACTTTTATTAAGGATTTCTTACGGTCTCGTATCTCAACCCAACCGTGCTCATCCATAAATCCTATATCGCCAGTTAAAAGCCATCTTTTTCCACCCCACATTTTTAGATTATCCTCTTGCTCCTTTTGAACTCCTAGATATCCTAACATTACGTGGGGTCCAGCAACACAAATTTCACCTGTATTTTCAATACCAAAACCTCCAAGTTCTTTTGTGCCATCACAGATTGGTCCCGCTTCAAAGTTTTCTGAATCAAATATTGCCCAGTCCGCACCAGGTATGGGTAACCCTAATTTTCCTGTTTTTGTTGGACCATCACCATAGGGTGCTACACTATGAATAGGGGAAGTTTCTGTTAGACCATATCCAACTCTAATTGGACAAAAAATAGCTTCAAAAGGTTCTCGAACATAATCATGCAACGGACCAGCTCCTGATGTAGCATAAGTTAATTTCTTCCAGAAATCATATTTTTCTTTAAAGGCTTCTACTCCCATACTATTTACAAAATCAGTCAATCGTTTAAACAGCATTTCCACTCCTATATAGATTATTCCTTCAGGAGTTTCAATTTTATTAATAGTTTCACAAAGTACCTCATCGGTCGGTGGTCTAGGAAACAATAGCATTTGCATTCCTAAGCTAAGTGAACCCATCATTACACAGGTCATTCCAAAACTGTGGAAAAATGGAATGCTCCCTATAGCGACCATACCTGATTTAAAATTTACCCATGGTTTTATCATTTGTAAGTCAATTACCAGATTCGCATGACTAAGCATTGCTACTTTAGGTAATCCAGTAGTTCCTCCCGTCATTAAATAAACAGCAGGATCGGTCCACGGATCAATTTCTACCTCGATTTCTTCAGGTTGTGTTTCATCAATAATATCTTTCATCCAAAAAACTTTATAATCTTCTGTTTCCTTTGGTATCTTATCTTTAGCATTTGGAATTCCGAGTTTTTCAATTGTTTGTTCGTCAGCTGTGAAAAAATCAACAAGATTTGTAGGAATTACATACTCTACTTTTGTTTCTGGAAGTATATCCTTCGGACCGGCAATATATAACATATCCATCAAAACAAACACTTTCGCGTCTGTCATTTTTAAAGAATGTAATAGTTCCATTGGTTTATACGTAGGGTTGATACCTTGTACTACTGCACCAATATATTGGCATCCCATATATGCGACAACGAAATTAATTGAATTTGGCAAATCTATTGCAACAGCATCGCCCTTTCTAACTCCTAGCTTATTATAGAGAAAAGTGCCAAATCGTTTAGCATAGTCAAATAAAGTTCTCAATTTTACCTTTTCCATGTAAGGGCCATATACAAAGAGACAAATATCAAAATCCATAGTTCCGTAATCATCCGCAGCTTTCAAAAAACTTTTCCACGTGGAATTAACTGTTATATCTTCAATATCTTTTACCTGTTTTGGAACACCTTCAGGCCAATACCCACCCGTAAACCATACCTTATTTTCATCAACTAAAAATTCTGGGTCGTTCAAGCTTTTCATTTTAATCTCAACTTATATTTTTATTATCAAAATTTTAATGTGTCAATAGATAAAAATTTCTATTATTAATATGATTGATAAAATATTATATAATAATTTAACTTGATTTAGTATAATTCGTATTTAAAAATTAGACAACTTTGAAGATAAATGGGTTTTAAAGATAAAATTAAAGAAGAATTGAAAGGAAATTTAACAGAAAAAGAACTCTCTCTGTTGCCTAGAGGATTCCAAACTTTGGGAAAAGTGATAATCTTAAAGCTCAAACCTGAATTATTTGATAAAAAAGATATTATAAGCGAGTCCTGTTTAAGGCTATTTCCTAGTATCAAATCAATTTACTTAAACAAGGGAAAAATCTCAGGAACTTTTAGAGAACCTGAGAAAATTGAATATCTAGCAGGTATTAATAATCCCCTTGTTGAACATACAGAGCATGGAATTAGATACAGATTAGATATAACGAAAATTATGTTTAGTAAGGGGAACTTATCCGAAAGGAAGTATTTGACAACCCTCGTGAAACCAGGAGAAGTTATTGTTGATATGTTTGCTGGAATAGGATATTTTTCCTTGCCTATAGGAAAGCATTCTCACCCAAAGAAGATTTATAGCATTGAGTATAATCTTGAATCCTATAAATTCTTAACAGAAAATATTAAAATAAATCATTTAGAACAATTAATCATCCCTATTAATGGAAATAGTAAAGAAGAAGTAGTAAAACTTAGTAAATCTGGAATTAGAGCAGATCGAGTTATTATGGGTGTGTTCCCAGCCCCAAAGGATTTTATTATAGAGGCACTTACACTAACTAGAGAGCAGGGAACTTTCTTTCATTATGAAGGGGTGGTAGATAAAGATAAGTATGATTTGTTATTTAAAGAATTTTATGAAGTTGCTGAAAAAGAATGCTACAAATGCAAATTAAAGTCATATAGATTTGTAAAAAGTTATGGTCCAAATTTATATCACGTAGTTTTTGATATATTCGTCAAGAAAATGTAGTAAATTTTATTTAGGGAATAGAAGAAATGTTATATATAGAAAAAGAAGAAGAGAAATTTGAATTCCATTAAATTAGTTGTAAATGTAATTGAATAGATATGTCAACTCAGACTATTATTGGGCTAGATTATAGTCATAATAATTTTTTAACACTTGAATCCCCTAGTTATAATGAATTTACCCAATTTTTATTTACATCCGGCTATAAACTTGGAAAAATTCAAGCCGGTTTTAACTCTTTAGATGATTTGAAGAAATATAGAGTTATCTTTCTTTCTACACCAAAGAATGTTAAATTAAAACAAGGAGAAATTGAAATTATAAAAAAATACGTCAGAAATGGAGGAAATTTGTTATGTATTAGTTCATCTGGAGGAGACACCACAAATAAAACTAATTTAAATGAATTAACACGAAATTTTGGATTTGAATTTGGATCAGATGAGATTTACGACTCATTTAATTATATAAATCTGCAAAAAAGACCTATAATAAATAGATTTAAACACCATATGATAACTGAACAGATTAGTAAAATTGTCTTTTCAAGTGCCTGCTCGACACAAATCTTAGAGTTTCCGGAAAATGAGAAGAATATTAAAATAGATTGGCTTTTAGAATCTGGATTAAATGGATGGAGAAAAAGATATGATGGAGAGGATTGGATTGAAGAAGATTGTCCTAAAACTCCCTTATTAGTTGTTTCTGAATATTATAAAGGAAAAATAGTTGGTTTTGGAAATTTAAGTATATTTTCATCACTTGGGGCTAGAGATTATGGGTTTTCTGCATTTGATAACGAAATACTTATATCAAACATTTTTAATTTTTTAATAGGAGATATAGATTCACAAGGAAAACGAATTAATATTGAATTAAATTTGGAATTATATTATTGGCTAGATAGTATTATAAAACAAGAAAAGTGGGAGAAGAAATCTGATTTAATTAACGTAAGTTTACAGTATTTTAAAGATAATTATGACGAGATTATTGAAGAAATTAAAAAGAATAGATTAGAGAGAATAGAGAAAAGAAAAGCCTATAGAAAAGCGAAGAAGGACGTCGAAGCAGAGAAAAAAGCGGAAGAAATTATCTTAGATAAGGTACCTAAAATAGTTAGAAAGAAAGAAGATCTTGAAGACATTATGAGCGCACTTGAAGAAATTACAGGAGAGCGTTATGAATTATCAATAGATCTTGAGAAGAAAGAAGAAGAAACAGATATATCAACATCATCTTTAAACTATACTAAGGAAGAGATAAAAGAATTCGAAGAAACACATCCTAAAAAGGCAATATGGCATGGAAAACCAACGAAGTTATTTAGGAATTGGTTAATTATTAAAAAAAAAAAGCTAGATTTTAATTCTTAAAATTTTTCTAATTTATGCTCAAATAGTTATTAACTCTTAAAATAACTAAAAGTAGAAATTAGATTAAAAATTCTCTTTTTTAGGCGATTCTTATGAATTCTATTACTAAAATACGGTTAATTTTATATGAACGTGATTCAAAATCTTCTTTTTAAAATACTTAAGTCTCCTTACTCTGAATTAATATTTTTTTTAAACTATTTTTAAAGCATCGAATCTTTTATTTATATTAATGGGACTTTTCAGAGTGGAAAATATAAGAAGTTTTATTTCAATGGCACCATCATTTTTAAAAACGATAGTAAGAGATATTCCATTTTATGTGAATTATGATTTAACTTGGCGATGTAACTTAAAATGTACGCATTGTTATTTTTTCTCATCAACAATGGAATTAAAAAATGAAAGAACAGAATTATCTAACGAACAATGGATTAAAGTTTTTAAATACCACAGAAAGTTAGGAACAAAAATAGCTATTTTAACCGGTGGAGAACCCACTTTAAGAATGGATGTTATAAAAGAAGCGATTAAAATTTTCCCCTCAGTTCAAGTTGTATCAAATGGAGTTATAAAATTACCTAGATTTAATGGATATAAACAACCAAAATACTGGGTGAGTATAGATGGTACTAAGGAAACTCATAATAAGATAAGAGGTGCGAAAGTTTTTGATAAAGTCATACAAACTATTCGGGAAAGTAAACCGGTTGTTACATCAACCATAATGACCTTAAATCATAAGGAAATTGAAAAGATTGTTAAGATAGCTCACGATAATGGTGCTTCTGGATTTGTTTTTTTATTGTATACTGGCTATCCTAACAACCCCCTTTTATTAAAAGGAAATATATTAAAAAAGACAATTAAAGACATGTTAAAAGTAATGCGTGAATACGGAAATTTTATTTGTTATTCAAAAAAAATGTTAGAATTATATTTATCAAAAGAATTTGTACCACATTGTATATTTAAAACCGGTCAAGTAAAAAGTTTCTATCCTGATGGAACACAAAAGTTTTGTGTCATGGGAAATTCACCACTATTATGTGACAATTGCGGGTGTATAGTACCGATTGCTGCCTATGCCTTATTTAGGAAATTTGACTCTGGTACAGTTGAAAAAACGAGAAAACTGTTTAATCTTGCATAGTAAGCTTGACATTGAATCAATCTATAATCTGAAGGTTAATGACTTTTCCTTTTTGATCGAAACACTTTACACAGTTCAAATTATCATAAGGAAATCCTATAATGATATGAAACCTTCTTGTTATAAAGATACTTTTTAAATCAGTTGGTGAGGGATTGGGGTTCCCATTAGGGTGAGAATGAACAGTTCCTTCAAGTGAGAGATCCGAAGGCAATCGTCTTGGATGATATACTCCGGATTTAACAGAAGTTATTGCTCCAGGTGGTAGAATAAATTCTGTGATTATACCTTTATCAACTCTTAAGAGCCCTAGAATTTCTCTGGGATGGTGATCTCGACACAATGCCAATATTCCATTAATTAAATCCGCTTTTATCGTTATTTTGTTTAATTTCATACCCTCAATGAAAGCTAAAATTTCGGTAATCAGCTCTACAATAGAGATAGCATCTTTTTTTTTCCAGCTCATTAAAGAGGAGATCATATTATCTACTTTTTTAAAAACTTGACCATCAGATTTAATTAAAATTACTTTAGGTCTTCTAGGGTACTTAGAATAATCAATATCTAAAAAAACTTCATTAATTAATGGTATTTTAAGATGGGAAATGAAATTTTTTACAATTATTGTATTTGGAAAAGCTTCAATTACTTTTTGATATTGATCTTCGATAATTTCCATTTGTATCCTCTATGTTAAATAAAAATTTATAAAAATTTTTTTTATATAATATTACATATTTTACTATGAACTATCAACATAGTGAAATATATATAGATTTCCTTACAACTAATGAAATTTTAGCATTAATTAAACTGAACACAAATCTAATGAATAATGTTCGTATTTTTAATATATGTTTTAATTTTTGGGGTTAAAGAATTTGACCTAATTTTTTAATTCTTCAAATTGTTAAGCTAAAGTAATAAACTTGCCGACTTTCAAGCTATATTAATACTAATACTTCTCAATTTTAACGAAAAGAGAAACTTGCACGAGATTGATCATTTTCTTAGTTTGGAATTTTGTCGTTTATTTTTTTGTATTTTTTTCACCATAAAGTTAAGTATTGATAAAAATCTTTAAATATGTAGAAGATAATAATCTATATAACAAACTCTTATAAAATAAAAAAGTTTAATAAAAACATAAAAAATTATTAGTGGAGGAAAAAAAAATGGCAGGTCGAGAATATATTAGTTGGAGTCCTATCAGACGTCTTATGAAACATAATGGCGCATTAATCGTTGCTCGTGATGCAGTTAACGAGCTCGTTGAATGGATGGGTTCTTCAGCTGAGAAACTTAC
>CAZRBD010000188.1:0-6855 GCA_964598265.1 uncultured archaeon | reverse complement strand
TAATTTGATTGAAATAAATAAAAATGGATTTAATAATTTTTTCTTAAAATTAAATTAATAGAATTATGAAATAAATATATAAGAATTCAAATTTAAATATATAATAATAGATAGATGATTAAAGTAAAAGAAAAAAAAGTTTTAATATATTAACGATATTTACTAAAAATCTACTTGAGTTTAAGGAGCAAACAGTACCTTCGAAATTGGGACCATAAGGCCCCCAAGTAAGCTTCCGATAGAGCCAAGCTTTTTAAGATAGGTCTTTATATCTTTTGTTACTTTCACTGCCCGAGTTTTACCTTCGATAATTGTTCCATCCTCAGAGAGTAGGAATATCTGAATCGTTTGCGTTTTTACTTCTCTTGGTTCTAATGTTAACCAGATAGTATCCCCATTTTCTAACATATTTGACTGTACACCAACAATATCTCTTCCTTCAGAAGATACCAGTGGAATAGATTTGTCGGGGATATTAAACGAGCCTGCTCCTTCCACCTCGATTTCTAATTTTAATTTACTTGGTTCAAATCCAGGGGCATTGACTTTTAAAATATACTTTTTAGCTTCTGGAAAATTATTGTAAAGGAATATTATTATATTTAACTCAGAATTTAGGTACACAACTTCCTGAGCTGTTGAGTCCATGTAAATAGGGTCTTTTGATATACGTTCGATATTATCAGCTAATTCTAGTTGTAATCTATCGATTATCGAAAAAAATCCTGGTGTGTATTTTTTTATATATTTAAAAATTTTATCTATATCTGCTGTGGAAAAATACCAACTTTCACCTTCAATTTTCAATCCTTTGTCAATATCAAAGGTATCGGAATCTACATCAATGACCTCCCTTAATTCTTGAATAAGTTGTGCTTCCGTTAATACGTCTTGGAATTTTAAGTAATATAAAAACAAAATCTTTTCAATAGCAAAAGTAATCGGTAGCTCGTCTGGTTCTTGGTCTTTTATTTTTTGTACAAAAGCAGGTGTTAAGATTTCATTAATTCCTGCCAAATATTCATCCCATTTAAGATACGTGACTGGATCTAGATGATTTGACAAAATTTCTGCGAAAAAGTTATCTAAGAATATTTGGTGAGTGGTGGGTTTGTAAAAATCTTGAAGACCATTAACATCATGAATATTGAGGTTCAAACTTCGAATTAGTAATGCTAATCCTAAACCTACTAAGGAAAAACCCGCTGCTGCAAATCCTAAATAATCCCCTATATTGCTTTCTCCTGGAAGAAGCATTACGATGAACAAACCTAAAGCAATAATACAAATAATAGCGATAATTTTTAATAAATTAGTAACCTTCTTGACATTGTTCTCTAATAATTTAAAACCGTCCAAAGCATCAATAGGTCGACCCCTTTTCCTTTCAAAATTTAAACGCATTTTCAGTGATGATTCGGTTGAATTTGCCCCTAATAAGAGCATTATTGAATTGAATAAATAAATTGCTAGGATAATGTAGAAAATTATAATAAGTACAATATCGAATAATGTAAGAATTGTTACTGCTACGAGTGCTAAAGGTAGTATAAAAAGCAACATTTTTCCCACTTTGGACATATAACTTATCATGTTCCCTTGAAATTTTTCTTTTTTGAGAATTTTTAATAAATCTTGATCTAAATCTCTTGTCATAGTTTTATCCTTCTTCTTATTTGGAATTATTTTTAGAAATTTTATAATTAGAATAATAAAACTAGAACTTATTTATAATATTAATGCTCACTAATTCTGAGAAGTGACCAATTTACAATATTTGTATTTGGGATTATTATTTCCTCAAGTGTTATTACATTCTAATCTAATCTCTAATATCGGAAAGTACAAAAATTCTCAAAGTTTTCATTATTAAAGTAAGGATATTGTGTATCATGATATTGCCTAGATTTAAATCCGAAGTAAATGAAATTGAAGGAGTAGGTCAGATTAAAATAGATGTGCCATTTCCAGTTAAATTTGTTTCATCATATATTTTTGAAATAGATGATAAAACTATTCTAATTGATGCTGGTCTAAATAATAAGACTTGGATCAAAATCTTTTTAGATAAATTGAAAGATTTGAATAAATCTATATCTGATATTGATATTTGCATCATTACACATTCCCATTTAGACCACATAGGACTTACTAACGCATTAAAGGAAGAAAATCCTGATGTAGAGATACTCATGCATGATATTACCAATAAAGTATTAGAATGGGAAACAGATAAGTCAAATTTAGAAGAAATAAAACAGGAAGCAATTAAAGTATCTTTTCAAATGAAACGTTATGGCTTAAGTGAAGAACAACGCATTAGAATTGTTCAATTCTTTACTTATTGGCCAAAACTACGGAATTACCAAAAACCAGACAGAATTTTACACGATAGAGACACCGTTTTAGAAGATTTAGAAATTATTTGGACTCCGGGCCATAGCTTTGGTCATATCTGCATTTTTGATAAAGAAAAAAAGTATCTGTTTTCAGGTGATCATATTTTAAGCCGGATTACGCCACACATTGGAAATTTCGTAGTTCCAAAGTATTTGGCAGAACAATACAAAGATTATGATTTCAACAACGTTTTAGAACAATATTTACATTCATTAGATAGAATTAACGATCTTAATATTAAAACAATTTTCCCAGGACATCAAGAAATTATATTCAATCCACACGAGAGGATTGAACAAATAAAAGAACATCATAAAAATAGATTAGAGAAGATTTCAAAGATAATTAAAAATACTCCTATGACACCTTTAAAAGTTTCACAGATTAGTTTTGGAGATGATTTAGATGAGGTAAATTCATTTCTTGGCCTTTCAGAAGTATTGGGTCATCTCTTATATCTTGAAGCTCATGAAGAAGTAAAAACAATTGAAAAAAATGGAAAAATTCTCTATTATAGTTAAATGAGAAGGAAAAAAATATGATAGAATGGATAAATTTGGTCCAACAATATTAGAACAACAACTAGGTGTAATAAATTAGTTTTTTGAATTATTAACTCACATAATCATGGTAAATTCTGAACATCATGAAAATGAGGAAATAAAGACTTTTGTAAGCAATAAATTTCGAGGTTTATTTGATTCTATTAATCAGGCTTTATTCCTTTTCAATTTCATGGGAGAAGTCTTGGATGTTAATAATGCTGCTTGTGATTTGTTAGGTTTTTCACGTACTAAATTATTGAAAATGAATCTTCACAATATAGTTGCTCCTGAATTTGCTTCTAAACTCTCGAAAGGTATTAAAGATACTTTTCAAAACGAGAGTAGAACGTTTAAAAGCGCATTTAAACAAAGAGATGGAAATATTCTTCCAATTAGGCTGTTTATGAAAATTATTAAATTGAATGCGACTCAAATTATTCTAGCTACAGCTCAAAAAAATGTAGAATTGGTTAGTAGAGAGAAAGAAATTAAGGAATTGACTGCAATTCTTCACCAAATTCCTATTCCTGTTCTAAGAGTAAAGCAGAATTTAGTGATTTATGCAAATAATGCAGCAAAGAAGATATTTGATTTAAAGGAAAATGAAGTTATTGAGTCAAAATTTAGTGAGTTAATTACTGAAGCAAAAAAAAATAATTCACCGATAACTTCTTTAGTAGAATTTGGGAAAGTAATTTATACACTTGATATCATCCCTGGGCAAGAAGAAGACTGTTTTACAATATATGGTAGAGATATCACTGAGCATAGAGAAGCTGAAAAATTAATTGATTATTTAGCGAAATTTCCCTCAGAGAATCCAAATCCCGTATTATGGGTAAATAACGATTCTGTTGTATATTCAAACCAAGCTGGTGAAGAATTATTTAGAGTTAAAAGATTCAGTAAAATTCCTGAATTTTTAAAAAAAGAAGTCGAAGTATCTCTTATCAAGAATGAAGTTGTAGAAAAAGAAGTTGAATTCGATAATAGAATTTATTTACTTAATATCTCCAGAGTGAAAAATCAAGATTTTATCAGTATTCATGGAATTGATATTAGTGAAAGGAAGAAAGCAGAGAAAATGTTACTACGATATTCGCACCAAATGGAATTCCTTAATCACATTATTATGGCAGGAAATATCGCGAGTGATATAAATTTATTTCTTAAAGAAATTTTAAGTTCCACTCTTCAACTAATGGAATTTGAAGTTGGTGTAATATATCTTATAGATGTTAATGAACAATTTGCAGAAATCGTCTGTTCTCACAATATTTCACAAGAATTAATAATAAGGAATAAGGAGTTAACATTTAAACAAGAAGTTTTTCAAACTATCTTTATAAAAGGATTTCCATTATTTTCAGATAACTCCTCCACTTTGTATTCAGATGACGCCATATTCTCCACTTTTTCATCTATAGCTAGTATCCCTATATTTTCTGAAGATAAAGTTATAGGTTCAATATGTATTGCCTCGAAAAATAGGCATTTTTTCTCACATGAGGAAATAGATTTATTAAAACTCTTAGGAAGGGAGATTGGGGCGTTTATTAAGAAAATGAAAACTGAAGAAGCTCTCAGTGAAGCTCGTACTATAACAGAGTTTTATAGAGATTTAGTTGTTCATGATATTAGTAATATCCTTCAAAATATTAATATGTCTGTTGAAATTGTGTCTTTACTCCAAAGGGAAGAGGAAAAAATAGAGAAAATTTTCGAATTAGTAGGCAACGTTAAAGAACAACTTATAAGAGGTTCCAATTTAATTACGAATATAAGGAAATTATCAAAAATAAGCACTACAGGGATCAATTTAGAACCTGTTGAAACTCTACAATTTTTACATGAAGCAGTTAAATTCATGCAAGTAAGCTTTCCAAACAAAGATTTGAATATTAAAATTGATTCTCCATTAAAAGAGGTATTTGTTCAAGCAAATGAGTTTATTTTAGATGTTTTTGAAAATATTCTATTCAATGCTGTAAAATATAATGAGAGTATTCCCATAGAAATTGTAATTGGCATTTTTAAACATAAATACAATGGAAAAGATTATCTAAAGCTTGAATTTAGGGATAATGGAATAGGAATTTCTGATCAGCGAAAAGAAACAATTCTTAATAATGTTTCAGAGGGAAAAAGAAAGGTAAAAGGTATGGGAATTGGATTGTTTACAGTAAATAAAATTATTAATAGTTTTGATGGAAAAATATGGATAGAAGATAGAATTAAAGGAGACCCCACAAAAGGAAGTAATTTTATCATTTTAATCCCTTTGATTGTATGAAAAAGATAAAAATATCATGGATTAAAGTAATCCTGAAGATCTTTGCTCATATAAGAATGAATATTACTGTAATTTTGAAAGTGTTAAAGTTCAAATATCAAAGGTTAAAACGTTTTCTTATATTTTCTTCCCATTGAGCGATTTTCTTCTTATCAGAGCCAAGTTCCTCATTTAATGTCTCGAGCATTCTTTTAATAAGGGAATCTATTTTTACTACTGTGAGAAGCGGGAGCACAACTTGATCTCCCCAACTTAGGTTTATTCTCATCAAGATCATTCATTCCATTAACCCATATAATTATTTAATTACTTCAATTAATTTTGGGAAAATTCTTGTTACGGTATAATTAAAGAAAAGAATTACTTAATTACTTATAGAAATTATATTTTATTCTGAATAAGACTAATGAGATCAAAAAAAAACTCTAGTTTTCTCTATGAATAATTTAGATATAGAATAGATTAAAAAATGTAATCTTGGTGTCTTAAAGTGGTAGAAATTATTCTCTCGCAATTAGGTTGGATAGATGCTATTTCAATAATGTGTTTTTTTATGTTTAATATAATCTTTGGACTATACCTTGTCAAAAAATCAAGAAAAACTAATGCAAAACTCCTTTTAATCGTCGGGATTGCTATTATCAGTATTGGTTTTGGCAAATTACATTTTGTTTGTGATTTCATTTCAATTCTATTAACAGGAAGGAATTTGGAAGTATCAGTCTATCTGAGAATCTTCATACATTACACGCCGCCGTTTTTTTACGGCTTTTTTGCAGTATATATTGGTATCGAACTTCTGATGAAGGAGAAAAAGAAATATGTTACACTCTTTGTTTTAGTTCTTTGTATCCTATTACAAATAGTTTTTTATGTAGATCCAACTAATAATGTCGATATCATCGTTCGTGTACCATCAGGTCAAAGTTTAGTGGAAATCAATTTAGCTAGGGGGTCACTCGCATTCATTTTTGCCATAATAATTGGGACATTAGCCGTTATATTTAGTGGTTTTGGGCTATTAATTAAAAGTTTTCAAGCTGAAGGTCTGCTAAAGAAAAAATATATGCTTCTAGCGATCGGATTCTTTTTATTTATCTTAACGGTTCTGCTCGAAACACTAACTACTTTACTGGTTCTAAACATCATTTTTGAAATTGGAGGAGTTATTAGTGCCTTATTGTGGTATTTGGGTTTAAGAGAAGAAGATGTTAAAATTAGAGAAAAACCTAAAAAAGATGTAACAATCGAAGAAGGGCTTTTTAGATTATCAAAAAGACCTGATGGTTTTACTGAAGAGGAGGTGACTTTTCATAGAGAAAAGAAGATCTGCTTGGTGTGTAAAGGTCGAGTTGCAAAATTTAATTATATTTGCCCAATGTGTGATGCGTTATATTGTATGAATTGCGCTCAAGCTTTAACGAACTTGGAGAATGCGTGTTGGGTTTGTGATTCTCCAATAGATGATTCTAAACCTGTTGAACTATCTACAAAATCAGAAGATGTTATTGAAGAAAATAGTTTTAAAAAAGACTTGAAAGAAAATTAGAAATATTAAATTAACATAAAATTTTTGAAAATTTGGGTTTTATTTTGGTTGCCGTTTATAGGCATCTG
>CAZRBD010000187.1:5314-6872 GCA_964598265.1 uncultured archaeon | reverse complement strand
GTTGTGGCAGATGAAGTTAGGAAGCTTGCTGAACAATCTCAAACCGCAGTTACTGAAACAGCTTCAAAAATAGATGAAATTACTGGTAAAGTTAAGATGTCCGTTGATTTAATAACTACTATCACTAAAGATATTGAAGGTGCGACCTTAGCTGGAGAAGATAATTCACAAGCCATGGAAGGAATCAGTGCTTCTTCCGAACAGCAAACGGCGTCGATGGAAGAAGTTACGGCAACCGCAAATAAATTAGGAAGCTTAGCTGAAGAACTGAAAGCAACTCTATCGGACGTAACTTCGGGGAATGGTGGGAGAAAGAAAGGTTCGAATAATGAATCCGCTGAAAAGCCTAAAAAAAAACGATTAGTGAAAGTATCTAGCACTATAAAAAAAATTAAGAAGGATTAAGATATAGGGGATTTTTAAAGCTAATTTTAAATTCTCTTAAAAACTCACTTTTTTTTCTTTAAATTAAATTGATAGAATAGCAGAAATAGATATATCACTCCAATTTTTCATATTTTCTCTCTTGATTCATTTAAAATTTATGGACAATATAGAAATTCAAAATTAGATAATACAATAATTATAATAAAAATACAATAATTATAATAATAAAAAAAATTCAAAGAAGCAATAAAATTGTTAGATTCAAAGAGAAGATAATAATTAAAAATAATTTTCAAAAGTTAGTAACGATTCACATAACATTTTAGAAGTCTCTAACAATAACTGTATTTATTTTAAAATGAGGTGATTTAGATTACTCAAAATGACAAAAAGACAGTCGAAATGAAAAAATATGAGGAAGAAACTGGAAAATTTGCAATTTGGCGTGGTAATATAACTGAAAGTTTTAAAAAATGGCAAAAGGGTGAGAAAGTATATGGTGAAGATAAAGAAAGAATTACAATATTACTAGCTGAAGCTACAAAACTTAAATGGCAAAGATTTGTAGATATAAAAAAAAGAAAGTTTCCTACCATTTCAAAATTAGTAAGGAAAGCTGTAGGTTATTATATTGATATTGGCTCAAATAATGTAGATATAAAAACAATGTCAGGGCTTTCACATGATTTAAAAGAACCTCTTACTGCTATTAAAGGATTTACGGATTTAATTTTGGAAAAACACCGAGATGATTTAACATTAGAAGTTTTGTTTAATATAAAGGAAATAAATGATCAATGTTTAGCACTCGAAAGAGTAATAAATAATGCTTTAAGTGAATACGAAACTGAAAGTTCCGAGTATGATATATTAATTGTTGATGATGATGCTTTTGCAATTAAAGTATTGAGCGATTTTTTTAAATTAAGAAATCGTTCATATAAATCTGTACAATCTGGATTAGAAGCGCTGCAGATACTAGAAAAAGCACTACCTAAAATTATACTATTAGATATAATCCTTCCTGAAATGGATGGATATGAGATCTGTAAAATTATCAAATCAGATGATCAATTAAAACATTTACCAGTCTTCTACATTACTGCTGTTGCAAGTTTCGAAGTAGAAAAAAAAATTGAAGAGACAGGAGCAGATGGTTTCTTTTTAAAAC
>CAZRBD010000187.1:0-5304 GCA_964598265.1 uncultured archaeon | reverse complement strand
GTATGCACCATACACATCGTCAGCACCAACAAAGGCATCATACATATTTGGAGCTATACGATCAAATTTCTATAAAATTGCTTCTCTGGCTTGGTGCCAATATTCTCTATTTCTATCTCTTTCTGCTACTGGACTTTTAGATATCATCTAGTCTCATATCCTATCAAATCCCTCATAACTTGATTTCATACTTTCTACAGGGTAGAAACCTCCAATGTTTTTAAATAACATTCGAAGGAGATCTATTGAGGTCGATAATGAAAGAATAACTTTATTAAACTGTTCGTAATTTGGGTTTTTAATATAGGTATAATCTATAGCTGATCTACCTGCTTTCACTACTCCTGGCCAAACTCCTTGAAGTGTTTTTATATAACTTGATCTCCTTTGAAATCCCGAAGTTAATATAGCAGCTGGTATAGCAACAATAAAAGGAACAAGGCTCATATATTTACCTAAATAATCAGGGAAACCAATAAGTATTATTAGTCCACCTATTATGGCAAGTGAATAAATGGTTACAACCATTAAAACTAAACGGGCAAGATCTTTCCTCCTCATTACTTTTCACATCGTAATATTCTGTTTTAAAAAGTTGGTAGATAATAATTGAAATTATTCTAAATGTAGATTCTTAAAATTTAAACTTGTTGATCAAAAATTATGTATTTCCTTCTGAGTACAATTACTTCTATTTGAATAATACAAAACTAAAAAATAAGAAAATAAAAAGGATTTATATTAATCTCATAAATCTTTGAATTTGTGATTGGATAAGAAGTAGTTGGATATTACGCGCCCCACCAATAACTTCTTCAATCTTACTTATATCCATCAATTCATCAACTGGAGTATTATCCGTAACGGCAATGCCTCCCATTTGTTGCTGAACCTCGTAACATATTTCATGTGTAAGTTTTGCAACATAATACTTTCCTTGAGAAGAAATAGCCGCAACCCATTTCCCAGCCTCTTTAGATGGTTGATCTGAAAACAAAATTTTCTCATCATAAACCGAAGCTGCTTGTAACGCCAAGGAAGTAGCTGCACTAGATTTTGCTAATAAATCTGCTAAACTATATCCCACTCCTTGAAATCTAACTACGGGTTTTCCGAATTGTTTTCTTAAATTAGTATAAATAATACCATATATCAGTCCTGCCCAACAGATTCCAATGCCACTCCCCATAATTGATAGCCTTTCGGGAACTAACCCTTCAAAAAGCCGTTTATAACCTAACCCATCATCAGCAAGTATATAATCTTTAGGTACATTGACATTATCAAGTATTGTATGAGAGATGTGAACACGAGGCACTGAATTAATTTTTAAGCGCTTAGTTTTGACTCCAAATTCACGAGTAATGATACTTTGTACCATAGTATCTCTTGGATTTAATTCATCATAGACACCATAACAACAGAAATAGTCTGCTATAGGACCATTTGTTGTATACACTTTTTCTCCGTTATAAACTACGCCATTGTCTGTTTTTGTGCATTTAGTTGTCATATTTACTGCATCTGAACCTCTTTCAGGCTCTGTTATGCCTATACAGCCAATTTTTTGCCCAGTCAATAACTCATCTTGTATTTTTTGAGGTATATCCGATTTTCCTCCATGCATATAATAATGAAAAGTAGGATTTCCACATAAAATTCCACTTGCTAAACGAGCTAGTTCTAATTGAGGATCGAGGATAGATAGATGAGTACCTAACAATATTTCTTTTTTCATTCCAACTGGATCAAAGTTTCTCCATTGATTTATGCGTTGAATATACCCATTTTTTCCAAGTTCCGGAAATAATTCATAAACATCCTTCGATTTATCTATTTTTGGGTTTAATTCTATGCAGAATTTTTGGAGTTTGAGGCAATACTCTCTTTCTTCATCATTTAACATTGGAAAAACATTATCATTAAAGATTTTGAAAACGTTTTCCAATGACATTTTTTCCAGAATTTCATCATCAATTATTTTTTCTTGAAACATTTTTTCGCCATATTTTGTTATCAAATTTGAAAGGTATTACATTAATTAGGTTATATTTTTTATCTCAATTAAAGTTTTAAATTAACTGAAATCGCGAAAATGTGTGATATTTTTCCTCTAATTATTGAAATTTCTTGAAATCTAAGAGGATTCTCAAGTACCCCTCGATAATATTAACTACTTTTATTTAACTTGATTATAAAAAATATAATAAAGCAAAATTATTTGTTTTTTAAATAGAATAAAAATCCAGTATTATGGATGAAATTGACCTATTCGTATTTCGAAAACTACTATATAACTATGTGTGTGGTATGCCATCTTCTGGTGCTTGAAATATAAGCTACGGAAAAGTTTATTTTCTTTAATATCTTATTAGAAATAGTTGTCTTAGAACAATAGTGTATTAAAAAATTAAAAATATGGTAATGAAATTGGTAAAAGGAATAGTAAAGTGGTTTAATAGCAATAAGGGCTTTGGATTTATAAATTCTGAAGAAGGAAATGATGTATTTGTTCATTTTTCAGCATTAGCTGGAGAAGATGATGATCATAAAACATTAAATGAAAATGATGAAGTCGAATTTGATGTAGTACAAGGTGAAAAAGGTCCTCAAGCAAATAACGTTGTAGTCACTAAAAAAGCTCCCCCCTCCGAAAAAAAATCATATGGTGGTGGTGGCCGAGGCGGTGGTAGTTATGGTGGTGGTGGCCGAGGCGGTGGTAGTTATGGTGGTGGAAAAGGCCGTGGTGGTAGTAGAAAAGGCCGTGGCGATAAAAAAGGCCGCAGTGGTGGCGCTGGTAAAAAAAGATAGTAAATATATCAATTAATTACTATTCACTAATTGTACAAAATAAATTGAGTAATAAATAGCAACAAGTAAAATTCTCTTTTTTATTAAGGGTAATTGAACCTTTTTTTTTTATTTATTTCTAAACTCCTTTAGAAATGGAACTTCTCGTTTTTAAAAAAGGTTTGAGAAATTATGGAAAAAAAAAAATAATTGTATTATTGAAGCTTATCCTTCATTTCAATATAGAAATCTAACGAGGTTGGATTTCGCAATGCACCACGATTGGCAACTGAAATGCCATGGATGATTTTTGTTACAGCAATTTCAACTTTCTTATTACTGAAAGTGTAAGGAATGCCATCTGGGGGAGCTTGAAAGATTAATTTAGGTACATGTCTTGGAGAGGTCTTTTCTCGTAGAGTTTGCTTTATTTTCACTTCTAAATCACCATTTAGCTCATATCCTTCATTTAATAATACAAACATTACTATTCGGATATCTCCACCGATCTTCTGTCCGATCACCAAGGAATCCGCTATTTCAGGAAGCTGTTCTACTACATTATAGATTTCTGCGGTTCCAATACGTACACCGCTAGGTTTAAGTACAGCATCAGACCTACCCCAAAATGTTACACCCCCTGTATCACTATGTATAACTATATAATCTCCATGTCTCCACACATTTTTGCCTACATGCTTGAAGTTTTCAAAATATGCAGCTTTATAATTTGACATATTGTCATCATCACCCCAAAAATATACCGGCATTGAAGGTGAAGGAGCTTCACAAACTAACTCAGCTTGCTCATCTTCTACCGTTTCACCCTGGTCATTATAAGCTTGAATTCTCATAGCAAATGATTTTCCTTGTATTTCACCTGAATAAACTGGAAGAATTGGTATTGCACAGGCAAAACAGCCATTAATATCAGTACCTCCACTAATTGAATTAAAGAACAGATCTTGCTTAATTTCTCTATATACATATTCAAAACCCTCAGGAGAAAGTGTAGAAGCAGTTTGAGAGATTTCTCTTAAGGTGCTTAGTTCATAATTCTTAGCAGGTTGAGCTCTTATTCCCATAAGATAATGAAGATAGGAAGCACTTGTGCCAAATATTGAAATCTTATTTTCTTCAATAAGCTGGAACATTCTTAATGGATCAGGATACAGTGGATTTCCATCATAAAGAAATATAGTGGCACCTACTGCTAAGGAACTAATTAACCAGTTCCACATCATCCAGCTTGGGGCTGTAATATAATTAATAACATCAGATCTCTTTAGATCTGTTGCTAAGATAAGTTCTTTTAGGTGATTTATGAGAACTCCCCCGGCTCCCTGACACATACATTTTGGAGCTCCTGTAGTACCGGAAGAAAACATCACATAAACCGGATGATCAAATGGTAATTGTTCAAATTTCAATTCAGGATTTTCTTCTTTGGAAAGGAAATCATCCCAATGAACAGCTTTAGGTATACTATCTATGTTGGGTTTATCATCGGATATATAGGATACAACTACAACTTTTTCTATAGAAGGAATTGCTTCTAAAACTTCTCTAATATTTTTCTCTATTTCAAACATTTTCCCTCTATAATAATAACCATCAACAGTAAACAGTACCTTTGGTTCAATTTGGCTAAATCGATCTATTACCGCACTTGATTGTAATTCCGCTCCACAAGAAGCCCATATTGCTCCTATCGCAGTAGTTGCAAGCATTGCTATAGGAGTTTCAATTAAATTTGGAATATATGAAACAACTCTATCCCCCACTTTAACACCTATTTCTTTTAATGATTTAGCTAAACGTGCAACAGTTAGGTTTAATTTAGCATATGTGATTTGTTTCGATACTTTTGTTTCCCCTTGGAAGATAAAGGCTAATTTATCATCATTATAACGCAATAGGTTTTCAGCAAAATTCAAACGTGTGCCAGGAAACCATTTAGTACCCGGGAATATTTTAAGATCTTCAACTACTTCTTCATATTTTTTAGATGCTATAATTCCTCCGAAAATCCACATTGAAGCCCAGAAATCTTCAATGTTATCAACCGACCACTTATAAAGCTCCTTGCCATCTTTTATGCTAAGACCATACTCTTTATTTATTAGTTCAATGAATTTAGTTACATTTGAATCTCTAATAAGCTCTGCAGAGGGCTCCCATAGCTTTTTTCTCTCATCCTTCATAAACTATTAACCCTAAATTTTTTACTTTGATATTTAATCATTCTTATATTGTACTAATAATAAATAAGAAGTTTCGTATATATTATAATTATATTATCTCATTTTCTTCTAAATGCTTAATTTCTTCTTGGGATAATCCAAGAAATTCTCTATAAATTTCCTGATTATACTCTCCTAGATCAGGTCCTAAAAACCTAATGCTCCCTGGAAAATTCTTTAATTTTGGAATTATCCCAGGAATTAAAACTTTCCCTAGTTCTGAATCTTCGATCTCTACTACTGATTCCCGTTCTCGCAAATGAGGATCAAC
>CAZRBD010000186.1:0-6880 GCA_964598265.1 uncultured archaeon | reverse complement strand
GGCTATGCTCGTGAAAATGTTGTTTCGATATTTGTTGCCACAAAGATTGATTTAAAAGATCAAAGAGAGGTATCAAAAAAAGAAGCATTAACTTTTTTTGAAAAAAATAGATGGCCCAAAGAAATGTTTAAGACGTCATCAAAAACAGGAGAAAATGTGGAAAAAACATTTTTAGATACGGCAAGAAAATTGATTGACTTGAACTTACAAATATGCACTGGATGTGGTGAATTTTTTAGCAAAAAATTAAATTATTGTACGCATTGTGGGGAAAAAAGCGAATCAGAACAACTATAATTTTAAATGCTATGGAGGGAATATGATTTGTAACAAAAATATTATAAATCCACTACACAGAATTTGAAATGAGTAAGATTATTGAAATATGACAGATATAAGCGACATTAGGAACATTGCAGTCATTGGAGCGGGAGTACAAGGGCATAAAATAGCTCAAGTGGTTTTGATGGCTGGATTTGAAAAAGTTATTCTTAACAGTAGAACAATGCAATCAATTGATAAAGCAGTAGAAAAAATAATTAATAGTAAATCTGTAGGTTTAAAAGTACTTGAAGCTAAAGGACTTTTGAAAGAAGGTGAGAGTGCTGAATCTCTATTAGATAAGTTGGTAAAGGAACTTGACCTGAAGAAAACAGTAGAAGGTGCAGATTTTGTAATTGAAGCTGTACCAGAAATTTTGAAATTAAAACAAGAGATTTTTAAAAAATTGGGTGAATTTTCACCAGATCACACAATCTTAGCTTCTGATACATCAACAATGAGTATTACTCAAATAAGCAAATTCTCTGGAAGAGCCGAAAAAGTAATGGGTATGCATTTTTTTAGTCCGATAGGAAGCACTTTGATTGAAATTACTAAAGGAGCGAAAACACATGACGAAACAATGGATATTGGGCATAAACTTGCCAATAAATTACCTTGCTTAAGGGGAGAAAGAATGGTCATTAGACTCGAAAAAGAATCACCCGGATTTGTGGTAAATAGAGTAATTGGAACAGGCGAAATATACTTTAAATGGATAATTGAACAAGCGACTAAGAGAGGGATTCCTTATGAACAAGTAGATGCTGATGTTATAAAATTAATGCCTATGGGTGCCTGTTTAATGTGTGATATTATGGGTTTAGATACAGTATATAATTCGATGAAATATTTTGCATCAACTTTATCTCCCGATTTTACTCCTAGCCCTGTATTTAAAAATTTAATTGATCAAGGTTATTTAGGTCAAAAATCTGGAAGGGGGTTCTATGATTGGTCTAAAGGTAAACCTGTAATCAATAGAAAGAAAAAAGCTGGTTTAATGGATGTTAAAATAGTAGCAGCAATACATTTGAATGAAGGTTGTAAACTCATTGAGGAAGGGATTGTAGATAATTATGATATCATTGATGATGCCGTTTCAGCTGGTTATCATGTTCCAGGTCCATTTAAAGTAGGTAAGAGATGGTATAAAAGACTATCAAAACTACTCGGTAAATTTTCTGAAGAAAACAATATAGAGTATCTTAAACCATGTGATTTAATGAAATCTGGAGCATTTCGTAAGATGAGGCGATCAACCTAAAATCTTCATTCATTCACATATAAATGTCAAGAATTCATTTATTTCAAAAAAAATTGAAAACGAACTTAATCCTTAACAATATTAAATGATCATAGAAAAAACAGTAGATCTAGTAAAACAAATATACAAAATTCATAAGATTCTACCCCCTAAAGTTTCACAAATTGTTGTTGGATTAGGGTATACCGGGGTAGAAGTTACTGCTTATTCTTATGAACCTTTTTTAGGATTAGCATCAACACTATCAAGCATTATAAATAATACAGATTGTAGTAAAATAGATTTTGCTGGAGGTCTTACCAAATTACACCTTAGTGAGCTACTTAATTGGTCTCTTGAACCACAAAATATTAAAAAAATCATAGGTATCGCCACCCTCAATGGCGTATCTCAACATATCTTAAAAATTGTGAATCCCTATAAGAAAACGGAAAAGGATCTGTTAGAACTTATCGAAATCAAAAAAGATACAAAAATAACGTTTATAGGACTTATAAAACCATTAATAAGAAAGATTAGTAAATTTACTCAATCAATTAGAATAATTGAGGATACATTATTGATAACTCCGGAATTCAAACATTTTGAATGTCAAAAATCCTATACTCAATTAGAAGATGAAGAAATTACTACCGATATTCTAATTTGTACGGGAACAACGTTAATAAATAATACTTTAGAAACTATACTAAAAAAGTTTAAAAGAAAAACGGATAAAATTATTATTCTTGGTCCTACAGCTAGCATGATTCCTGATATTTTATTCGATTATGGTGTTGATATTGTTGGAGGAATGGAAATCTTTGATTCAAAATCAACGATGAAAATTTTACAAGAAAGCGGAGGAACTAAATTATTTAAAAAATATGGGAAAAAATACAATTTAATTAAAAGGAGTAATCTATAATAGATTTGTTGAGGATTATTATTTGAAAAATAAATAAATACGGGAGCTCAAATTTATTATTATGTCTGAATACACCTTTAAAGTATTAATAATAGGACCAGCAGCCGTTGGAAAATCAAGTCTAATTCGTAGATTTGTTGAAGACAAATTTAGTTTGCAATACAAGTTTACGATCGGAGTAGACTTTATGAGCAAGATAGTTGAATACGAAACTGGAAAATCAGCTAAGCTTACCATGTGGGATATAGGGGGACAAGAACGTTTTAAAATATTACGTAGAAATTTCTATGAAGGAACTAACGGTGCTTTAGTAGTTTTTGATCTCTCAAGAGCTCAAACATTTACTAAAATGAAAGAATGGTTATCTGACTTAAAACAAACGATTGAGGAAGATGTTCCAATCGTTATAATAGGAAATAAGGTGGATTTGGTAGCAGAAGTGGGTGAAGTTACTGATAGAGCTGAAGCTCAACAATTTGCTGAAAAAGAAAATGCTCTATTGATAGAAACCTCGGCAAAGTCAGGTGATAATATTGAGGTTGCCTTTATAGAACTCACTCGTAAAATAATAAAGAAATATTCTTAGAACGACGTCGGATATATATTAATTAAAAAAAAAAAATGAATTCATTCTTTTTAAATTCAACGATTTCATAAATATTTAATATATCTAATTTGATTATTTATTAGTATCAAAATCTTTCATGAGATTAGTAATAGGTATCACATAATTATTTTATAATAACAATCGTCAACCATTAAGTAAATAAGTTTTTTCTGCAAGTTTAATAAATAGACAGAGGAGATATCTCCATATGGCAAACGGAAAATTATACGTGTTCAAAGTAATAATAATTGGTCCAGGCGCTGTAGGTAAAACTTCCCTCCTTCATCGATTTGTAGAGAACAAGTTTTCATTTCGTTACAAATTAACGATTGGTGCTGATTTTCTTTCAAAAATAATGCAAAGACAAGATTCCACGATTAAATTACAGATATGGGACATAGGAGGACAGGATAGATATAAATTTCTTAGAGCAAGTTTCTTTGATGGTTCTAATGGAGCACTCGTTGTTTTTGATCTTTCAAGATGGCATACTTTTGGAGAGCTTGAAGACTGGATATCAGATCTGAGAGAATATGCAGGAGAAAATACTCCATTCATATTAATCGGAAATAAAGTGGATTTAATTAACAAAAAAGATGAAAGTTATGAAAGAGATAGGGCTGAAGTTTTCGCTAAGAAAGAAAAAACTAAATATTTTGAAACATCTGCAAAATCTGGTGAAAATGTAGAAGGAGCTTTTTTGGATCTCACAAATCATATGCTAAAAAATATTGGTGTAAAACACTAAAAAAAAATTACTTTTTGAGAATAATACCGCACTCTCTAAACCAAGTTAATTAAAGCAAAAGATAACATATTTGTATTGAATTTTGATTGATTCCGCCTAATCATCTCTTTCTTAAGGTCTTCAAATTCGAATGAGAGGTCATCTAACTTTTTCTCAATGAGTTTTATGTCACGTCTTAGAAATTTAATTTCTTCATGTATTTTCTCAATTTTTTGAATTCTTTCTTGTTTTCTAGCTTGATCTGTTAAGTTTTTTATATTGAGGTGCTGCCTTTCAGTAGGTTTTTGATTTTCTTTTCTCTTTAACTTCTGTTTTAACAATTCAACTTTAATCTTGAGTAATTTTCTAGCATGAGTAAAAATTTTTTCTTTCTTCTTCTTTTCTTGATTGTAAATTTTATCATTTAAAGTTTTGATTTCTTTTTTCCACAGTTTGGTTTTTAACTTAATTTCATTTTTTGCTTTTTGCTGAAGGTTGTTTATTATGGTACCATTTAACCTACTATTTTTTAAAGAATCACTGTGATCGAAGAATTTACTGTAATTTTTTATATCTAAGATAAAATCAGAGAAATCTTCTATTTCTTTCCCATTCTTATCCATAACAATCGCAGAAATTTGATTCTCAATTATATATCCTTGATATTTTACAGAAAAAATAAACAGATACAATTCCTTTTCCACTTTTGATATACCCTTAAAATAGGGTATTAATAAGGCCCTATTTAAAGTTAATTTGCTAACATTTCCAGGAAACTCATCACTTATACAAAACCTCAATATATTATCAACTAGAGGATGACCTAAAGCAAAGAAATCTATCTCTTCCTTATCTCTTGCAAGTTCTAAATTAAAAGTTCCTTCATACTCTTTTAAGAGTGGATACCTAGTATTACTCAACAAAGGCTCATGTATGTTGATTTTCGATTGAAATTTATCTTGATTTGAGGTATCATTTGTCTTTTCCTTAAACTCACCTGCGGAATATAGAGTTCCATAAAAATGATTTTTGAGTTCGAAAAAGTTTCTAAACAGTATATATAATTCATTATGAGTCAATTTTACATTTCTATTTGAGGCCAATGAAGATACTAATCCCTCCATCTGAAAAGATCTTTTATCGATCATTAAATCATCTAATTGCATCTCAATTTCTTTTGCTTTTCTTATCTCTTCGTCAAGAGTTCTATAAAACTTATTTAAATTTTTCCTCTTTTTACCATCATCTTCAGCAAAAAGCACATTTTTAAAATCTTTTTCAATTATGCCTATAATAGGTTCTAATATACCAATAGATTCTTCAAAAAGGTTAATTCTCTTAACTAGAGCATGAATAACGTCAGTTTCAACAGTTCCCTCCATAAAAAAATTATAGATATATATTTCCAAGGATTTTTGTCCAATTCTATCAAGTCTTCCAATTCTTTGTTCTAACTTCATAGGGTTCCAAGGTAAATCATAATTAATCATTATGCGACAAAATTGGAAATTCCTACCCTCTCCGCCGATCTCTGTTGATAATAAAATTCCCAATTGGCTACTTGATCTAAATTTTTCAACAGCTGCATCCTTTTGTGTTTTATCTAATCCCCCATAGAATAACTCCACATCATAATTCCGATTTTGTTCTTCAATAATATCTTTTAAGAATTTTAAAGTATCTACAAATTGAGTAAATATAATTACTTTCTCATGCGGATTTATTCTAAAAATATGATTTAATAAATCTAATAATTTATCAGATTTAGAATCATATGGTAATTTCATTAATTTATCATAGAACGCTTTTAATATTCTCTCATGGTTAAGTAAATTTATAGTTTCATCATTTATTTCTTTCTTTGATTTATTTCTAAATATTCCATTTATTTCTGAATCAATATACTGTGCCTCCAACTCTAATTCATAATATTCTGGGTTCTCCTCCTTAATCGCATCAGGTGAAAGAAAAAAGTTTTTAAACCTATCAATATCTTTTAATCGACGTTCAAGGCTTTTTAAGAACGCAAATTTAGAACTCGTTAATAATTTCTGTAATGTAGTGATGACAAAACCTATTCCAACGTTTTTCTTATTATTTAGAGAAGAATTATAAATTTTAGCTAAGTAAAGGCGGATTTCATTGTAAAGTTCTAATTCAGATTGAGTAGGAATAACTATAATTGTTTTTACAATCCTATTAGTTCTGAACTCCTTAGTAAATACATTTTTTTTTCGATTTCTAATTAAAAATTTAGACAGTGTATGATCTGTTTCTATTTTTTTTACTAGATCATATTTATAGTCATTAATTTTTAGATTGGCTACAATTTGGATATAACTTTCCCTTTTATCAATATACCCTAGATCTTTCAGAAGCTTAATTGTGTTTTTAACTTCAAAGTTATTTAACCTGTCAACATTAGTCAAATTAGCTATTAACAGGTTGATAAAAGATTTATTCTTCCTGAAATGCTCAAAATCACCGAAATTTTTGAAAACTTCCGGATGAATGAGTTCAATTAGAGAATATAATTCAAATGAATGAAGTTGTAATGGTGTAGCAGTTAATAATAACAAACTTTCAGAGTTTAAGCTTATTTTCCTAGCTAGTTCATAATTTAAGGTTTCTCTATAGTTCCCAGTTTTCGCGTTTGTAAGATATCTTCTTAAATGATGAGCTTCATCAAAAATTACTATATCCCATGAGATGTTCGATAATAATTCAATATATTTTTTATTTCTTGCAAATTGAAGTGAACAGATGATTAAATTATCATAATAAAAGGGGTTGTGTAAAATTTCAGCATGTCTATAACTTCCCTTACGTTTTAATTTCTTAATTTTCTTACCATCATAGATTTTAAAATGTATATTGAATTTGTTTTGCATTTCAAATTGCCATTGTTTCTGCAATGATGCTGGTACAATTATTAGGATACGTTCTGCTAAATTCCTTGCCATCATCTCTTTAACATAAATTCCAGCTTCGATAGTCTTACCTAAACCAACTTCATCTGCTAAAATAACTCGGGAAAAATATTCTTCTGCC
>CAZRBD010000185.1:1797-6886 GCA_964598265.1 uncultured archaeon | reverse complement strand
TATATTGCAAAATTTATATAACAGCGCAGTATTCTTGGTTTAGGGAGATTAGATCAAAGTTTTGGGCCATTTTATCAAAAAGATATTGTTTCCTACAAAATTACACACCGATTTGCCTTAGAATTAATAGAAGAATTAAATCTAAAATTAACATGGAATATTACTTTTCTTCCTACGCTTTTTACTACGGTTTCTAATGCCCTTGGTCAAAATACTCAAACAATTACTATTTCTGGCATGGATGCTGAGGGAAATGATGCTACTAATGAGCTTTCATATTTATTTCTTAAAGCATATAAAAATCTTAAAGTATTTACGACAGATCTATCAATTAGGGTTCATAAAAATACACCAAAAGAATTTATAGAAGAAGCTATCAGAGTTTTAAAATCTACATCCGGTATTGCTTTTTATAATGATGACGTACACATTCCAGCACTGGTTAAAGCAGGATATCTTTTAGAAGATGCTCGAAATTATGTCATAATTGGATGTGTAGAACCAACAGGTCAAGGAAATAGTTTTTCTGCAACTGGTCGAATGTTTATGAACTTACCAGGAGTACTTGAACTAGTACTTAATAACGGATATAGTAACTTATCGAAGATGATAGATGGTTTACAAACCGGAGATCCTGCGAATTTTAAAACTTTCGAACAATTTTATGATGTTTTTAAACAACAACTACGAAATAATATAGAAAAATCGGTAAAAATAGCTAAAATCGGAGATGAAGAAGCGATTAAGTATTTCCAGCACCCATTTATTTCGGCACAATTAGAAGGATGTATGGAATCAGGAATAGATTATGTATGTGGAGGAGCTAAATATAACTTCTCATCTATTACGGCTTATGGTTTTGCAACTTTAGTAGATTCGTTATATAATATTAAAAAGGTTGTGTATGAAGAAAAATTACTATCTTTACCAGAATTCATTACAATTCTTAACTCAAATTTTGAATCTCAAGAAACTTTTCGACAAGAGTTGGTGAATAAATACGAAAAATGGGGAAACGATAAAGAAGAAATTGATACCTTCGCTAAAAAATTGTGGAGTTTATTTTGTTCCGAAGTTGCGAAATACCAACCTATAAGAGGGGGAAGATTCAGTGCGGGAGCTTATTCAATGGGGATCCACGTAATGGAAGGATTCTTTACACAACCCACTGCAGATGGTAGAAGAGCAGCGGAACCTATATCAAATAGTTTATCTCCAGTTAATAATGTTGAAAGGGAAGGGCTAACCGCTATTTTAAATTCCGTAGCAAAATTGAATTATGATTATGCAACTAATGGAGTAGCCTTAAATATTCGATTCCATCCCCAAAATCTTTCCAACAAAGAAAATGTCGAGAAATTCTACTCGCTTTTGAAAGGGTATTTTGAGAAAGGAGGAATGCAAGTACAACCAAATGCTGTTTCAACAGAAACTTTAAAAGATGCCCAGAAAAATCCAGAAAAACATCTTGATCTTATCGTCAAAGTTGGAGGGTATAATGCTACATTTGTTGATCTCGGTACTCCGATTCAAAATGATATTATTGATAGATTTGAACATAATCTATAAGTCTTTATTAATAAAACACAATTTTTTACTAAATTTATTTGAGAAAACTTGCGAATCTGTTATTATTGTGAAAGAAAAATAAGTGACCTTCCATATCGGTGTAAATTTTGTGGTATGATATTTTGTAAGAACCACCGACTACCCGAGAATCATATTTGTCCATTTGATTTAAGAGGAAAAACAGCTTATACTGAAGATTCTATAATTTATCAAGATGCACTTGAATTTATGGGGAAAAAATTAACAGTGGGAAAAATTTATGATTATGTCACTACTAACCAAATGAATAAAGCAGAAGCAACAGATTTATTGACTTATTTTATAGAAAATAGTACTGATGATGAGATTAGGAAGGCTAGTATTCTCGCCTTTAAAATTTTAGAACTCACAAGTGCAAAAGCATTTAGCATTCTAGAAAGTAATTTACTTTCAGAAGAAAATACGGATGTAAAAGAACTTATGATAAAGGTTTTAACAACTAATTTTCCTTCTAAGAGCAAAAAACTCTTAACTTGGATTAAGGAATCGGAGAAATCATAAGAATTTAGAAATCTTTAAATTTTGGTTGAAAATCAAAGTTGTTTAGTATCAGAAGTAGATCCTAATAAAAAAAAGTCTTAATAGAAACGATTTCCACCCTATTTTTAAGGAAAATCAAGGCTTTATTTGATTGAATGATTAAAAACTGAAAACTCCAACAATTTTTTCTATTTTTCGTTTACTTTATATCCAAAATCCCGTTCTCATCTATTTTTTTTATATATGTCCTCTCTCTCTTGCCATTATAACGTACACTCGTATATCGCCATACTATAATCGTAATAATTATGCCAATAATCGCACTATAAAAGAATAAATTGCGTATACCTACAATATCAGAAATAAATCCAGCAAAAAGTGTCGCAATTGGAGCGAGGGCGAACGAAATAGTCCAATCAATTGAAGTTACTCTCCCCATTTTATCGGCTGGCACCTCTTTTTGCATTAATGTTATGTAAATTGTATTTAATATGGGTATTAAAAGCCCAAAGCCAGTGCTGGCAATACCCATTAGCAAAAAATATCCATGAGGAGCAAAAGCAAAGACAATCATTGGTGCCATTAACAACAATTCTCCACTGAAATATATGAAAATAATTTGTTTCCAATTTTTCTTAATTGTTGTTATTAGTGCCCCTATAAACATACCGATATTAATAAAAATAGAAATTAGAGCTAAATCTGAGGCAGTTCCTGAATGGGTGAAACTCACAAAATAGGGCATTAGGGTATGAAATGGTCTTAATAGAAAGTTAATAAACATTGAAAGTAATAGCATCATAGAAACTACTGGAATTAGTTTTAACGTTTGAAAACCTTCTTTAAAATCTTTTTTAAAGGAACTTTTTTTATCTAATGCTTTTTCAATCCTAACTTTAGGAATTTTAATTAAAATTAAAGGGATAAATGCTATTACGAATGTTATGGGATCAAGCCAAAATATTATTTTAATAGGAAAAAGTGATAATAATGTAGCAGCGATCACTGGACCAATAATATGGATAAAAATTGTAAATAAATAAGTAATTCCATTTACTTTACTTAGATTTTTTTCTGGTACCATCGTAGGGACAATAGCGCTCACAGTAGGGATATGAAACCCTTGAAATAATCCTAGTAAACTATTCATCAATATTATCAAAAAAGGATCTTCCATTCCCAGATTAAATAGTATTATTATACAAAGTGTAACAAAAACTTGAAGAGAATCAGCAATGACTATAATTTTTTTCCTGCTGTATCAATCTACAAGTACTCCTGCAATTGGAAATGCAATTGTCATTGGTAACATATATAAAAAGCTAGCAATCGAAAGTATAACTGCACTTTCCGTCGTAATAGTTATCCACCACACTATTGCAAATTGAGTAATTGAGGAGCCTAACAATGAAAATAGTTGACCACTCCAAAAAAATAAATAACTTCTGAAAGTATCTTCCGTTGCCGTAATTTTATTTTCCATTAATTATAAACTACTCTCAAGTTTTCTCGATTAATCATAAATATTATTGATTTTTTCTGTTATTATTTCTAAATTGTCATAGTCAACATTACGTATTTTAGTAAAGCGCCAAATTAGAAATACAGATCCTACACCGAGTATTGCAGAGAATAGAAAAACACTTCGCATTCCAACAGCTATAGCAAGAGGACCAGCGGCAAGTGTGCCAATTGGGTACATTGACGAAGAAATCGATTGAGTTACCGATGACACTCTTCCTAATTTGTCAGGAGGAACCGTAGTTTGTATGATGGTTATGTAAATTGTATTTATAATAGGTAAAATAAATCCAATAAACGAAACCCCTATCCATAATAATATAAAAAATCCCGATGGGGCAAACCCAAAAACTGAGATTAAACCCATAACAATAAACATGCCTCCGAAATATACACTAATTTTATGTTTCCATTCCTTCTTTAAAGATGTAATTACAGCTCCAAAAATCATCCCTCCATTGAGAAATAACATTAAAATAGCTAAACTAAAAACATCCCCTGAATGTTCTTCCAAAATATAAAGAGGTAATAAAACATTGATAGGAGCGATAAGAAAATTAATAAGCACATCTAAAAATAGAAGGGTTATCAATCCAGGGATTAATTTTATAATCCTAATCCCCTCTTTAAATTCGTCTAAAAAAGATGTGTCATTTGTCTCTTTATTGTTTTTATTTAAGCCTCTTACACTCGGTATCTTAATCAACAACAGGGGAAAAACAGCTATACTAAAAGTAAATACATCTACCCAAAGAACAACCTCTAATGCATTACCGGAAATAGCCATGAGCACAGCACCAATCATAGGTCCTACAAGTTGCATTAAGCTTGTAAATAAAAAAGTAACTCCATTTATTCTGCTTAATTTATCTTTTGGAACCATTGTTGGAATAATAGCACTTACGGTTGGCATATGAAAAGCTTGACAAACTCCTCTCAAACTATTTATTAAAATTACAGCTAAAGGATTTAAATCAGCTAGATTTAAATAAAATAATACGATAATCCAAACTGTAACTAATGCCTGGAAGGAATCTGCAATTAAAATTATTGTTTTACGATTCAACCTATCTGCTAACACTCCCGCAATAGGAGCAAGAAGAACAATGGGTAAAAAATATAAGAATATCCCTAAAGAAAGAAAAAGAGCATTGCGAGTAATTTCTGTAATCCACCAGACAATGGCAAATTGAACCACTAGTGAACCCATTAGAGACACTAATTGCCCGCTCCAAAATACTAAATACGATTTAAATGTCTTCTCATTTGCTAACTCTTCCATTTTTTTCCCCTAATACTCAATTTTTCTAATCACTTTTTTAAAATAGTCTATAACAAAAGATATTTTTTATTTTTTTTATTCCATTTTATCTATTAAATCAGATAATTTTGAAATTACTTCCTCTGACGTATTCGTGAATTTAAATACTTCATCTTCCAGGGAACCGTCTATACCTTCCGCTGCTAATTCATATATCAG
>CAZRBD010000185.1:0-1787 GCA_964598265.1 uncultured archaeon | reverse complement strand
CTTCCTTTCTTTGGTTCTTTTTTACGTCTTCGCCAGTTTGTCAATGCGTAAACTTTTATAGAGCTTTATCAATCCAATCACTCTTTTTTTAATCCGCTTTTTATCAGATTCCCCATTAATATTAATTTTGATTTTTTGCTTGATCCCTGTTTTTCCAACTTGAAATTTAATTTCTTTTTCAATACTCTCTCCTAAATTTTCTATACCTGATTCTTTTACCGATTTTTCAATTCCTTCACCTAGGTTTTCCATTTTACGACCCCATTCTTCTAGTTTTGCGATATCACCAATATTATTTTTTACAAATTTCATTGATTTTCGCACTAATTCTGAAACTGAAGCCCCTAAATCACCTGCCCAATCCTTCCATTCATCACTCATCTCAGCATCCACTGAAATATTTATTCGTTTTACTGCTTTTCTCTTAGCTTTCTCTAATAACTTCTTTATTCTTGCTCCGTATTTTGATTCATGTCGGCGTATCTTTTCTCTTATATATTCAAGCTTCTTTTGTGTATGTTCAAATTTATCTTTCGCATTATCCCCTAAATTCTCCAATTCGTCTTTAACGTCCCTGATTTCATTCATTAAAGACCTCTCTTCTTCTTTTATTTCTTCCAGTTCTTCTTTTAAATCATCTTTGATATCCTCGCTTACTTCTCTCAACTCTTCTATCTCATCCTTAAAATCATCTTGTAAGTCATCTAGTTCATCCATTAACTCGTCTCGAATTTCATTTAATTCCCATTTTATCCTGCCTGCTTCTAGTTTATCTTGTATTTTCCTTTCTTCTTCATTAGACATATATTCCCCTCCTTACTGGTTGTTATAACACTTTTAGAATTCAATTCCTACTAAAAAAAAAGATTATTTTAAATTTTGTGTATCATCAAAAGATATTTGAACAGGTTTATTTATTAAAGTAGCTTTTGGGTCAATCTCAATAGAGTCAATATAATAAACAGTTCCTACAACCTCCGTCGCGCGGCCAATTTTCACATTTCGTCCTCTTACATCACCATCAACATAAGTTCCAATAAGATCAACATCTTTTTCGGCAAAAATATGACCATACACTTTATAGGGATGTTTAAATAATTTTCTGACTCTTAATAAACGCTCTCGACCGATATATATATCCTTTCCCTTAATATCGCCATTAATTGTAGTCGAACCCTCAATAATAATGGTTTTTTGGGATAACACGTCACCTTTTACGTTTGATGAGCCTGAAAATCTAATTCCTTGAAGTCCCTCAACCTTATTGCCTATTCTAAATGAGCCCGAACTCCCTACTACTCCTTTAACTAATAATACTCCTCCAACTGTTGTTGATCCTGAAAACCTCGCATTTCCATCACTATTAAGGTGTCCATCTAATCTAAATGAGCCTGAACTTTTCACTTCTCCATGAACAGTCAAATTACCTTTTCCCTTTAATGAGCCTGACGATTTAAATCCATTACACTCGAAATCGCCTTCTATTCGGGCTGAGCCTGAAACTATTAATTCATCATTAATTTTTCCCTCGGAAATCCTTCCTGATCCAGAAATTTTCAATTTTTTTACATCTCTTATTTTTTTTTATTTTGTTTTAATTTATTCACTTTTTTATAAATTTCGTTTGTTTATTTATCTAATTTTTCTTAATTGAGCGTGATTTTTATAAAGATTAAAAAAAATTGAGTTAGATTATTATAAATCTATATCCCATTTCAGTATCTAACTTATTTTTCAATTTCTTTATATTTTGGTTATTCATTTTTTTTTACCTTTTCTTTTTTTGT
>CAZRBD010000184.1:0-6918 GCA_964598265.1 uncultured archaeon | reverse complement strand
TTTTTTTTTTTTTTTTTTTAATTTTTTTTTTTTTTTTTTTTTTTTTTTTTTTTTTAAAATTTTTTATTTTTTTTTATTTTTATATTATTTTTTTATTTTAAAAGTTTTTTTTTGTATAGAAAAACTAACTTAAAAATTTATTTATTAATATTTAATATTATTAAATATTATTTATTAATAATAATTCAATCTAACTTTTCATATTTAAATACTTTCTTTTTGATATTTGTTGTTATTTAATATATTACAAATTAATTCATATGATTATTATAATATTACTTTTTAGACTCGATTGTATTTCTTAATTTTTGACAACAACAAAAAAATTACTTCTACAATCGGTATATAAGGATAAAACCCATTGTTATTAGAACTTATAATAGGAGGGTCAGTCGGGATGTTCAAATGCTGATAATTCATTTTTCAAATTATCGGCTAAGGCTTCTAATCTATTAGCTGTTAAGGTGATTTCTTCCATTGAAGCGGTTTGTTGTTCCGTTGATTCTCTTATCTCCTCTAACGCTCGAGAATCTTCTTCTCCAGCTGAAATGGCAGCTTCTATATCTTGTGTTACGGAACTTATTAACTCGATTGTAGTTTCAATACGATCAACAATATCAGTTACCGAATTTGACGTTTTTTTAACAGTATTTTTAGATTCCTCCTTAAGATTTCGAACTTCGTCGGGTACAACTGCAAACTTACAACCATATTCTCCTGCTCTTCTAGCTTCAATACATGTTTGATCTGAAATCCCTGTTATTAAATCCATTATTTTATTTATATTATTTGTTGACGCCAGAATTTCATGTGATAAAGAAATTATGTTGCTAGCAATTTTACTAATTTCTACCAATGAGTCCACTTGATTCTGTGCTTTTTGAGACACTTCTTGGGTTGTCGAGGAAATTTCTTCGGGTGCTGCATTTACTTCACTTGAACTCGCGGCCATTTCTATAGCAATATTTGACACATCAACACTTTCAGCAGATCCAGCTTCAAACACTCTTCCCACGTTCATCATCCTCTTATTATATATTAATTTTTTATATTTTCGATTTTATTTATATTAAATTCATTTATTTTTTATAGATATATTATAATAATTCAATTCAATTCTTTATATTTAAATATATTCTTTTTGATATTTGTTAGTATTTAATATATTGCAAATGAATTCATATAATTATTATAATAATTATATGTCTCTAGTTTTAATTGTATTCCCCAATTTTTGAAAGCTATATTAATAATTATAGGTTTTAAGTCATGACGATCGATATGTTTAACGGTACCAATTGATAAAATGGCAAAAAAAAATTACTACTACAATCGGTATATAAGCATAAAACCGCCTTGTAATTAAGACTTAAAATTATAACAGGAGTGTCAGTCGGCATTTATTTCATAATCGATGTTCTAAATGCTCACGATCCGGAACAAATCACTTTAGCAACCGCAACTTCTACATTTGACTTAGTTTTATTAGATTTTTTACTTCCAAATTTACTGAAGCAACAGGAATAGGTGTTAAAGTATTTTCTGTAGGAACTGGTCAAGCTATAGCTTAGGTGAGAGTTTTCATTTCGTCAGTTAATTCATTACTTATGAATACCACCACTTGAAATTTATATTAAATTTTAGTCATATTTAGATACTTTTTATTAATTTATATAATTAAAAATATTGTTTCTTATGTTTTATTGTTTATATATTAATATTTTTATAACAATGGGTTAAATCATCAATTTCTCAAAAAAATTAGAATTTATTTTAAGATGGATACCACGTAAATGATCTATTAAATACATTGAATTCAGCGAATTAGGATTGTTTACTATATTTTTAGTTTTTTAGATTCTCTAGTAATTGGGAATAAATATCGTCTTCAATTAAATTCACATTGTTTTGAAATATTATCAAATTGCCTTATTGCTTTTTCAATATTTCCGTTTTTTAAATATAACTTTGATTCCTCAATAGAGAGCATTTTCTTTAGCAATGGTCCAAAGTTGGTTAAAATATCTTTGAAGGAATCCAAAATATTTTGAATAATTAGAATTTTAGTTCTAATTCGAAATTCAATCTCTTTAGTTTCCTTATGTTTACTTCTTTTCATCATTTTATTTTTCCTCCATTTTAAAAAAATGATATTACCTGTTTTTATTAACAAATTTAAGTGTGATTAAGAGTTTATCTTTTTGATAAACCCTTTAGGATTTTAGAAGTTTAACATGATTCTAATGAGTGTTTTATAATGATTTAAAATTATTATATTATTTATGAAAAAAATGGGTGGAATTTAATCCACAGTTAATACTAAACTTTATTGAAAAATAATTAATTCTATAGTATTTTGTTAATTATTAGTTCCTCTTGAGTTTCTTCTTTTCTGATGGGTTTGGATTTTCCATTCTTTTTTTCTTTCTTCTTTTGTTTTTTTGCTTTACCATTACCTGTATCAGACGCTGATAATTCATTTTTCAAGTTATCGGCTAAGGTTCCTAATCTATTCGCTGTTAAGGTGATTTCCTCCATTGAAGCGGTTTGCTGTTCCGTCGATGCACTTATTCCCTCTAAGGCTCGAGAATTTTCTTCTCCAGCTGAAGTTGCAGCTTCAATATCTTGCGTTACGGATCCTATTAACTCAACTGTAGTCTCGATACGACTGGTAATGTCGGTTACCGCATTTGACGTTTCAGAAACAGCATTTTTAGATTCCTCCGCAAGTTTTCGAACTTCGTCAGCTACAACAGCAAATCCACGACCATGTTCTCCTGCTCTTCCAGCTTCGATACTAGCATTTAATGCTAGTAAATTTGTCTGATCTGAAATCCCTGTAATTAAGTCCATTATTTTATTGATATCATTTGTTGACGCCATAATTTCATGTGATAAAGAACTTATATTGTTAGCCATTTTGCTAATTTCTACCAGTGAATCCACTTGACCCTGAGTGTTTTGAGACACTTCTTGGGTCGTTGAGGCAACTTCTTCGGCTGCTGCGTTAACTTCATTGGAACTGGCAGCCAATTCTGTAGCAATATTTGACACAGATATACTGGCTTCAGATCCAGCTTTTAGAACTCTTTCCATGTTAGTTGTAACTTTTACTATTCCCCTCACAGTAGGAAACGCAATCGAAATGCCAGCAACGACAGTTATGGATATAATTGTAATTACAATTATTAATGAACTTGTCGCAGCAGAATTGGCAACTTTAATGCCCGCAGCTGACTCGGCTCTAACTGAAATTTCCACAATATCTAATTCACCATAAATTTGCTCAGCTTTTTGCTCAATGAGTAAATCTTGGCTTTCAAGAGCATCCATTATATCAAATAATCCTGTGGTTGGTGCTGTTAACAAGGGTTCAAAAGTATTGTTATGCCATGTTTGAATAGTATCGACTAACGGTATATTTTTTCCATTTGGGCTGTTTTTTATTTCATTACAGCTATCTTCAAAAGCTTCTCCAAGAGTATTAAAATTAGCTCTTCTCTGAATTCTCTCAGCCGAGTCTTGTGCGTCAAAATATTCCATAGATTCAAGGGTTTGTTGTGCAACTAAATATTCTAAATGATTAGCATTTCCCACACAATGTATTCCATCTTGCGCATCAATCAAAGTTTGAATCATAGGTTGTATATTACCTTCTTCTGTATCGACTGTCCCTTCAACTGACCAGTACGAGTCCATTAAGAAAAATATTCCCGTAGAAGCATCATCGGCTAAAGTATTAATATCATCAATTAAGCTGATGATTATATCCAATTCTGATCCTAAATCGGGGTGTAGGCTCTTCAAATCGACTATATGCTCGGTACCTTCATTAAAATCCTCAGCAAAGGCAGCTTTAGTTCCGTTAGTTTCACCATCCTCATATTTATGGATTAACAACACAATCTCGGAAATGTGAAATTTGGCTTCAATCAAATTATCCATAGATTGCATATCATGACTTGCAACCTCATTAATAGAACCATTTAAATTATTGATTTGAAGGATGCTAACAATTCCAATTACCATACATAAAGAGATAAGAATGGCAAATCCCATAAGCATTCTTCTTCCTATATTCATATCTTTCACTTCCGTTTTTATTAATATTTTATACTTTTGTATTTATTTATATTAAACTTTTTTAATTTTTGTAAATATCTTATGATAATTCAATCTAGCCTTTTATATTTAAATATATTCTTTTCGATATTTGTTATTATTTAATATATTCTTTCAATATTTGTTATTATTTAATATATTATGCATGAATTCATATAATTATTATAATTATTATAATATTTATATATCGCTAGTTTTAATTGTATTCCCCACTTTTTGAAAGCTTTATTAATAATTATAAGTTTTAAGTCGTAACATTCGATATGTTTTATGGTACCAATCGATGGCACCTAGAATAAAAACCGCCTTCAAATATGAAAAAAAAGAATAAGATACTTTCAATTGTTTTTATATTAACGATTTCAACACTAATAGGGATTTCAACTAGTTTAGATCTATTGCATTCGAAAAATCGCATTATACTAGCGACTACGACTTCGACATATGATTCGGGATTGTTGGATTATGTACTTCCTACATTCGAAGAAAAATCAGGAATTTCAGTTGATATTCTATCAGTAGGTACTGGTCATGCATTAGAAACTGGTAGGAGGGGAGATACTGATGTTTTATTAGTTCATTCGAGAACAAGGGAGGATGAGTTCGTCTCTAATGGATATGGTATTCATCGTGCTTGTATCATGTATAATGATTTTATCATCATTGGTCCTTCAAATGATCCAGCTAGCATACAAGGAAATAACATTTCAATTGCAATGATGAATCTAAAGAGTGCGGGAGAATTAGGATTAATAAAGTTTTATTCGAGAGGAGATGGTTCTGGTACTAATTCAAAAGAGCTAAGTTTATGGGACTTAATCAATCACACTACAAATTCAGGGATTGGTCGTTGGTATTATGAAACGGGAGCAGGAATGGGAAACACTCTAATTGTTGCTGATGAGAATGGTGGTTATACTTTAATCGACAGAGGCACATGGTTGTCGACAAAAGATTCTGTTAATCTTATTCTTTTAGTTGAGGGGGATGAAGTTTTACTCAATCCTTATGGAGCAATCTTGGTGAATCCAGAAATTAATCTTTCTGTTAAATATGATTTAGCACTAGAGTTTGTAGCATTTCTTACATCAAAAGAAGGTCAAGAATTAATAGGTAACTACAAATTAAACAATGAAACATTATTTTTCCCAAGTTTTGGTCACGGTAATGAAATTTATGGGTGTTCTACAACAGATGCCGAAATTGAGTTTTGGAGAGAACATAACGGAAATTATATTGGGTAATTAATCTCAGTGGAAGGTTCTAATAGGAAAAAGAATTGGTGAAAAAAGAAAAAGTGGTAAATGAGTTTATTGAAGGGATATTAGAAGCTTTTGGATTACTTTTTTCCCTCGATCCTGAGGTATGGGGGATAATCCTGCTTTCATTACGGGTTTCTGGAACCGCTATATTTGTTGCTACATTAATGTCTTTACCAATTGGATCATTCATAGCATTACGTGAATTTCGAGGGAAAAAAACCTTAACTAATTTTATCAATACATTTATGGGGTTTCCACCGGTTATAATGGGTTTATTAGTTTTTTTATTATTATCAAAAAGTGGGCCATTAGGCAGTTTAGGTTTACTATATTCTCCTACTGCTATGATTGTGGCCCAACTTTTCCTTGCAATACCAATTATAATAGGTACTTCTAAAGCCGCAATTGAGAGTATTAATCCTGATTTAAAAGAGACAATCTTAAACCTCGGGGCAAATGAAAGGCAATTATGGTGGGAGTTAATTAAGGAATCAAAAAAATCTATAATAGCTGGGATTTTGGTCGCCTTCGGTCAAGCAATTTCTGAAGTAGGAGCAGTAATGATTGTGGGAGGAAATATCCGATGGAATACAAGAACATTTACAACATCAATAGTATTAGAAACTCGGATGGGTGAATTTGGAATGGCAATGGCTTTAGGGTTGATTTTAATCATAATAACATTCTCATTGAATTATATATTAACACATTTACAAATGAGGGATAATTAAATTGAATTTACTTGAAGTTCAGAATATTTCAAAAGATTTTTTCAAAAATGATGATTCTATTCAGAATGTCCTATCAGAGATCAGTTTCACCGTTAAGAAAGGAGAGTGTTTTACCATAATTGGGCCAAATGGGAGTGGTAAAACCACATTGCTAAGAATTTTAGGGTTAGTCGAAGACCCTACAGACGGTAAAATACTTTATCTTGGAAAGGAAATGACAAATTTATCAAGGAAAGAAAAAACGAAGTTTAGAAGAAGAATATCCTTTGTGAGGCAAAAACCCGTCGTTATGAATTCCTCAGTAGAAAAAAATATTGCTTATGGATTGAAAGTTCGTGGTGTTGAAGAACGAGAAGTCCAACAAAAAACAAAAAAAATAATAGAGATTGTCGGGTTAAAAGGTTTAGAAAAGAAAAACGCAAGATCTTTATCAGGAGGAGAAATGCAACGAGTTGCGATTGCTATGAATTTTATAATAGATCCTGAAATCTATTTACTTGATGAAGTTTCAGCAAACTTGGACCCTAAGAATATTACATTATTAGAAGAATTTATCAATTCTATAAAAGAAGATAAGCAAAAAACAATAATTATGAGCACTCATGACAGAATGGAAGCCATAAAATTTGCTGATCGTATAGCAGTTTTGAATAATGGGAGATTTACTCAAATTGGACCTCCCCATGAGATCTTTATCTCACCTAAGGATGAATTTTCAGCTTTATTTGTTGGATATGAAAATATTTTTCCAGGTATTGCTGAAATTGATGAAAAAACCGGGTTAAACCAAGTAAGAATAAATG
>CAZRBD010000183.1:0-7061 GCA_964598265.1 uncultured archaeon | reverse complement strand
AAGAAGCAAAGCTAGAAGCCAAGCAAAAAGTTAAAATGGAAAAAGAAGCGTTAGCCAAACAAAAAGCGGAAGAAAAATTAGCTAAGCAAGAAGCCAAGCAAAAAGCTAAAATAGAAAAAGAAGTGTTAGCCAAGCAAAAAGCGGAAGAAAAAGTTAAAATAGAAAAGGAAGCGTTAGCAAAGCAAGAAGCGGAAGAAAAAGCTAAAAAAGAAAAGGAAGCGTTAGCAAAGCAAGAAGCGGAAGAAAAGGCTAAAAAGATAGTATCCTTTAAAGGTGCTCAAATCCCTCAATTCGAAGCAGTTTTACTTCAAGAACTTGAAAATCAAGTGAGTAAACAATTTAATTTAGTTAATAAAGTCGAAAATACCACTGAGATGGGCTTTTCGGTTGAAAACAACCAAATTACCGGGATTAGTTTATATTATTGTGGTGTATCGACTCTCCCTGAGTCTATAGGGGACCTTAAATCGCTTAAAGAACTATATTTATATGAGAATCAGTTAACGACTCTCCCTGAATTTATTGGTAATTTAAAATCGCTCATAAAACTAAGTTTCGAATTAAATCAGTTAACGACTCTCCCTGAGTCAATAGGCAACCTCTCATCTCTGGAAGAACTAAATTTAGTAGGTAATGAGTTAACGACTCTCCCTAAGTCAATAACAATGCTTAAATCACTTCAAAAACTAGAATTAAATAGTAATAATTTAACGATTCTCCCTGAGTCTATAGGGAACCTTAACTCGCTTAAAAAACTACACCTGGGTTTTAATCAGTTATCGACTCTCCCTGAGTCAATAGGCAACCTCTCCTCTCTGGAAGATCTAGATTTAGTAAAGAATCAGTTATCAACTCTCCCTAAGTCAATAACAATGCTTAAATCACTCCAAAAACTAAAATTATTAAATAATCAGTTATCAACTCTCTCGGAGTCTATAGGGAACCTTAAATCACTCCAAAAACTAAATCTGGGTTTTAATCAGTTATCAACTCTCCCGGAGTCTATAGGGAACCTTAAATCACTTAAAGAACTACACTTGGGTTTTAATCAGTTATCAACTCTCCCGGAGTCGATAGGGAACCTTAAATTGCTTGAATACTTTAATATTAGTGATAATCAATTATCGAATCTCCCAGAGTCTATAACAATGCTTAAATCGCTTGAAATACTAGATTTGGAGAAGAATCAGTTAACGACTCTCCCTGAGTCTATAAAAATTTTAGAACGAAGAGGTTTAACAATATATAAATGATTTATTTTTTGGTTTTCTTAAATCTAAATATAACAATTTTCTCTATTTTTTCTTTTAGTTATTTACAAAGACAAAATCGCTTGAGCGGAGAAAGTAACAAGAGAAATTCAATATATTATTCGCATAATTCTTTGCGGCATCAAGATTTTAGAAATTCCAGAATGCTCTGTTTCTACTAATTTAATTTCTAATCTTGAAACTCCAGATAAATAATTTTTTAAACTCTCTAATTTTTGCAAAATAATTCTACTATCTGGAACTAATCCTAATAAAGATGCAAGAAACATGTCTCCAGAAATTCCAGAATTATTCAAATCTAAATATAATACTCTCATCTTAACATTTATCAAGTTGTAGTATGATGCTTATAAAAAAATAATATTAATAGTAATCATTATTATATTAAACTTAATTCCAAAGATAATATATTTTATAATTTTAATAATTACTCATGAGCGAATTTCAAACTTTAAAATGTTATTTGAATCAATTACCCGCAACAATACTGGATTTATTAGATATTAAAATTCCTAAAAATATTAAACCTCCAGTTCAAGCAGTTGTGGATTATTACAGAGGTATAGAGAGAATTTCCGTAAATTTAATCGATAATTTCGGTCTTTTTGAGATTACTTATCTTAAACCCAAATTTATGATTACTAGCTGTGAGTTTATGTTATTATTAAGCACCAAAAATCCCTACACACTTGGAGTGTTGCATCAAATAATGTATGGGGGGTTAGAGGTTGAACCAAATGGATTCCATCTATTAAAAGCTATAAATGCAGCAGGTAAAAAATCTTGTTTTATTGGTAGAAAGAGAGATATTGAAAGGTATGATGGAGGAACAAAGTCCATTCAAAAAGATAGTGATATGTCAACCTGGGTACAAAGTGCTCAAGTAATTAATACAAACCATCTTTCTTGGATGCATTATTTAGATTTTGAAAATTTACATAAGCAACAACAACAGCTAAAACGGAGGACTCCAGAGGATTTGATAGAAAAATTACTTAATCGTACTGACAAATGGATACTCGGTAATTATAAACAGTTAAGAAAAAATTCTCTCATGATTATAATCGGTGACCATGGGAGAAGCAAATTAAACCTCGAGTACTCTGGAAAAATCGCACAATGGAGGGAAGCCAGCGTTCCGATTGCAATTTTTATAAAAAAATAATTCTCATGCCTATAAATTAAATTCTACTTATTTGGTTGTTTAAAATGGAAGAATACAAAAGGTTTACAATTTCACTTCAACAAGATTTATATAAAAAGTTTGAGGATTTCAGAAATAGAATAGGGCTTTCGAGATCTGACGCTATTCGAAAAGCAATGAATCTTTTTATGACACAAGATATAAATATCTCGGTTAGTTCTGAAAACGTTGTTGGTTGTATAACAATATTAATGAGTCATCAACATTTTGAGTTAACAAAAACCCATTCTCATGAACATAGACAAGGTTTTAAGCATGATCATGAATACAGCTCAAGACCAACATATGCTAATGTTCAGCAAACAGATGAAATCCTAAAAAATGATATTCAGCATCATTTTCATGATATAATTATTTCTACTATGCATGTTCATTTAGAGTATAAAAGATGTTTAGAAATTATTGCTGTAGCGGGAGCCTTTAAAGATGTGAAAAAATTGAGAGATGGATTACAAAAGTTAACAAGTGTATTATCTTTAGGTTTCTTTATTCTTGATCGTGATATCGTAGAAGAGTAGAAAAATAAGAACAAATTATTCCTATAAGAATAAAAAGAATTAGGTATTAGGCGATTTGGTAAGGAATTTTTATTCTTTATTTTTTAAATCTAGGTCATGTGTGTTAATTACAAATTCTACTTTAATAATTTTAAATTTCAAATCTCTTATGGATTAGTAATTTTCAGATATATGAAAAAGAAAAAATTAATAAAGAAAAAAAATTAAATTAGATTTTTCAAAAAAGATTATAAATCTTTCTCTTGGACTGTTTTCCTGTTATTTGCCTTAGCTCTTGCAATTGCTTTATCGAGAATATCAATGATAGCGTCATTAAGTGCAGGACCATCAATCACATCTCCACTTGTGTTACATTCTTGACCTTTGATATATTCTCGAACTTTACTTTTCACAAAAAGAGCATCAACACCAGATTTTTTAGCCATTTTTTTATTCCTCCGTAAATGATTTAAAACTGATTTAAATTAAAATTATATTTTAAATATTATTCTATCTTCCTTACATTTAAACTTTAAGATCAGATCATCTTAAACGATGAATAGTAACCTTCTAAATGCAATTCTTGTAAAATTAAAATGGAGTCATAAGTGGAGCCATTTTTATAATAACTTTAAAATTTAAAAAGATTTCACTAAATATAACTTCAAAATTATCGAATTTATGAAAATATTATGGCTAAACACATGAAAACTATTTCTCTAAATGAAAAAGGAGATCTACATTAGTTTTAAAAAACTCTAGGAAGGAAATTAAATAGGCTGTTGTGCTACTTAGTTTTTCATCAGGTCGATCCAAATTACTTATATTGATAAATTCTTATCCACATTTGAAGTTAAAAAATAAAATTATTAAAAGAAAAACAATAAGAGTGATAATTTGTGAGAAATATCATATTTTCAAGAGCACCAGTTCGAATTTGTGATATTGGTGGATGGACCGATACCTGGTTTTGCCCTAATGGTGCTGTGTTTAACATTTGTGTTGATCTTTATACTTATGTTAGGGTTGTCCCCTCAAACAACAATTCGATAAATATTATTTCAGAAAATCTTAATCTACAAACAAAAATTGATAATTTAATGAAAATAGAATATGATGGAAATCTAGACTTGGTAAAGTCTGCTGTAAAACGAATGGGAATTAAAAAAGGGTTGAATATCTTTGTTAGAACAGAAGTACCTCCTGGTTGTGGGACTGGAACAAGTGCTAGTGTAGCAGTTGCGTTAATTGCCGCCTTAGCGAAATTTTCAGAAAAGAAATTAAAAATTGAAGAAATTGCTAGTTTGGCTCATAAACTCGAAGTTGAAGAATTAAAATTAGAAAGTGGTGTTCAAGATCAATATGCTGTTGCATTTGGTGGTATCAATTTCATGGAAATTTCTTATCCTTCAGTGAAAGTAACACCTATTACAATAAATAATACTAAAATATGCGAATTAGAGAGCCAATTTATATTAATTTTTATAAACTCCCGAAGTTCCAGTGAAATGCATAGGGCTGTAATTGAAAATTATAAAAAAAAAGATACAGCAACTCTTAAATCTTTTAAAATTATTAAAAACTGTGCTCATGAAATGAAAAAAGCGATCAATTCTAAAGATCTTGTTTATATGGGAGAATTGATGAATAAGAATTGGAGCGCTCAAAAAAGTTTACATAATTTAATGGTTAATTCTCTAATAAATAAAGCTGAAAATATCTCGATTAATAATGGAGCATTAGGGTTCAAATTAAACGGTGCAGGAGGTGGCGGTTCGGCCACAATTCTTGCAGCTGTAGGAAAAGAATATGAATTAAAAAAAGCATTAACAAAGAATGGCTTTCAACTATTACCTATTTCACTTAATTTTAAAGGTGTTCAAACTTGGACAGGAAGGAATAAGTAGAAATTGTATAAAATTGAAAACTATGTGCTTTTTATACTTATTTTCCAATAGATTAGCATGGGAACAGAGAATCAGTTGCCTTTACCATCTAAGTTCAATAGGGCTTATGAAAACACAAATATTCACAACTTATATATTTTCAATCGATCAGGTATCTGCTTTTACGGAAAAAATTTTACAACTTACTTTAAAACAGAAAAAAATTTGATTTCTCCATTTATCACTGCCTTAATGTCATTTTCACAAGAGATGATAGGAAAAAAATTCCGAACAATAGAAATGGGTGATGTTAAATTTGTTATTTTTGAAAGAGGGAAATTATTTTATAATATATTGTGTGATTCAATTGAAAATGAGATGTTTTTAGGAGAAATTATTTCAAAGATTAACGATCGGATTTCAAACTATATAGATAAAGAAAATTTTAATATTGAAGGGGGGATTGTGTTTGATAGTAAGCTTAATGAAGTCATAGATAATATCATTGATGATGTACTAAGCAATGAGTTTACACTAAATTCTGAAGAAAAAATAATAGAATATTTGAAGGAGATAAAACAAATAGATGAAATTGACGGTATTATTTTATTAACAGACAAAGGAAAAGTAATATATTCATCATACTCTAAAATAAGTTTAAAAACCTTCCTAAAAGAAGTAGATTTTCGAGTAAAAATTTATAACAATTCAATCCTAAAACTTTTCTACACCTTTAAACTCAACTTCGAAAGTTGATAGATATAATCAAGGTTTAGCTTTAAATTCTTGGGTAACTCCTTTATTTTCATAAAGTCTTTTTGAATAAATTTTAATTATTTCTTAATGATCTTCATGCTTTTTTCTTAACCATGTCTCTCCTTTAATTTCCTCCTTAGTTTTTTTTATCACCTGTGGGTAGAAGTTTTATATCAAAATAATCAAAATTCAATTTAAATATATTAAAAATGTTCTCTAATACGGGTTTAAAGTTCAATGTCCTCTGAATTCTGAAAGATTTATAACCGGGATAAATATAATCGCCAATTGAAACGTATCCTTCCTTGACGATATCTTTCAATTCCTCAAAAGTAAATTCGAGTTTATTTTGCATCAGTGAAAACCTCAATAAAGCAAATGCCATTGCCCCCCATATACCGAGGGCACAATGTACTTTAATTCTTTCTTTCTTACGATGTCTAAAGGGGTAGAGAGAAAGAACGCTCTTTAATATGTGAAATTCGTGCTCTACTACTCCTGATGTCTTGTAAATACGGATGATAGAAACGGCATCAAGAGTAAAATCGTTTGTAATGATGGCAAATTTACCTGCTAAATTTAGCTTTTCTTCCGTTTTTTCTTTAATTGGAACGCACATGATCGTCTCATTGTCCCTATCCCTCTTGAAACAGGAAAGGACTCTTTTTTTTCTTAGTAATCTTTCGACTGCGTCCGATTTATCCTCGATTTCATCCTGCTTTTGGTTAATCTCACTTACCTTTTCTTGGATATCGTTTAATAACTCTAAGAACGCTTCCTGTTTTTTTCTCGCTATCTCTTCATTCACATATAATAAGACATTTCTCTCTTTTTTATCCCCGTCATACAAGAAAATCGTTGATGTTTTACCCCTCAATTTTGTATGTTTCTGCTCGTATATTACGGGTTGTTCTTCGATTTTTAACGACAATAATTGTTCTTTTACCCTCACCAAGCTTGGACGAACACTGGTGACAAAATGACATCTCCACTCTTTGCACAATGAATCAATCTCCTTGAAATTATTTTCGCTATTGTTTCCCTTATCAAACACTAAATATTTCCCTTTTATCTTTTTCAAAAGCATTGGATATTCACGCTGACACTTTTCGAGAAGCATCTTAAACATTGCGGTATCGGGAGCATTTCCGGAAAAGGCATCGAATAATAATGGGATGTAGTGATTAGTAACACCTAATATTAGGTTTATCTGCGGCAGATCGGGACGCTTGGACCGGCTATAACCGTGGGTTCGATTAACTTGTTTATATTTCTCGATCTGATTTTTCGGCTCTTCGACGTCGTCACCACCAAAACAATGAATGGATGTTGCATCAATGATCAACTCGTCAAATTCCATATTCTTCATGGCAAGAAGTTTTTTAACAATTTCCTTTTGAATTTGGTCGAGTTTGGGATACACATAGTCCATGTAATTATAATTTTT
>CAZRBD010000182.1:0-7070 GCA_964598265.1 uncultured archaeon | reverse complement strand
AAAATGTTCAGTCTTTCTCTAACTTCTTTGGGAATGGTGATTTGTCCTTTTTCACTTACTGTTATTTTTGCTATAATTTCCATTAAATCATCTTTTTAATTTTCCTATTTACAAGTAAAACTATTCTTACTTTTAAATCTTACTATGAAGTTTAATAATTATTGAAGGATTAACAGATATTTTTAGAATTATAAAAAAAAGAAAAGTAATATGTCTAAAGATAAAGATAAAAAAGTATGGCTGTAGATGCCAATATTTTATTTTATTAAATTTTTTGACAGGTTGGGCAGAACCATCCATGTCTCCCAGAAATTTCAAATCTCTCAATCTCAGTATCGCATGTTGGACATTGTTCCTCTTTTTTACGATGCGGAATTAAATAATCAGCGGGATAAGTACTAAAGTCTCCTTTTGTCTTAATACCATATTCTAAAACTTCTTTAATATTAGTAAATAGTTCATTTACTTGATTTTCAGTTAGATTGTTTAATTTTGTTTTAGGATGTAGCTTTGTCCTGAACAAAATTTCATCCGAATAAATATTCCCGACTCCAGCAATAAAGCTTTGGTTCAGCAAAGCATTTTTTAAAATCGCAGTTCTCCTTTTCAAAGCCCCTATAAATTCTTCAAAACTCATTTTAAAAGCATCGGGACCTAAACGTTTCATTTTAATAAAATCCTCTATAGAATCAACGATACCTAACTTTCCAAACATTCTAGTAGATTTATATGACAAATTATAGTTGTTTCTAAAATAGAATATTACTTTACTAAATTTAGGTTCAGCGAATTTGAAATTATAATATTGTAAATCTCCAGTCATGCCAAAATGCATAACGATAAATTTAGGATCAAGCCATACAAAGAGATATTTACCATGTCGAGTTGATGATACAAATTGCTTATTTACCACAGATTTTCTTAGATATGAATAATCTACCTTCAAAATTCTTTGATCATTTACTTTCACATCTTTTATTAATTGCCTTAAGGATGACTTATCCAAGTAACGTTTGAAAGTTTCCACTTCGGGAAGTTCTGGCATAATTATGGAGATAAATTCCTATTATTTTAAAAAATTAACAATCATTTAACAGTGACTAATATAATTAACAATAACTCCTATAATGGCTAAATTATTCGATTTTATAAGTTTGATCATCTTCAATTTCTTCCCATTCCTTAAACTTTTTTTCCAAAGAGTCTACAAAATCAGAAACAGTCTCTTTATTTACAATCAAATAATCACCATCGATTGTAAAGCCATGTTGTTTAGCCAAATCAAATATTCTTTTATTAAATGTCTTTTTTTCCATTTCAAGAACATCTTGCATTCTATCTAGAATTATTCTCTTTGAGACATCCAGCATAGTTTTTATCTTTTCAGAGATGCTGCTCTCATCTTCTATAAATTCTTTTCTTTCCAGTCCAAACGGATCTTTGTTACTTACAGTTGTTCGTTTTTCCATTACTTTTTTTAAAATATCTTCTTGATTCCTCATAAAATACCTTAGAATTATATAAATTCAAAATTAATCATTAAAATTATAAATTCATTGTTAAATAAAAATGATTTACTCTTTTTTCTATGGTCTTAATTAAAAAATAACTAAACTCTTGTAAAACTAGTTTGATTTATTCACTAGTAGTTGATAAAACATTCATTTCTTTTGATTTTAAAAATTTTTGATAGTTTGATAATAAACACGTTTTTCCAATATGTATATAAATATATTCTACTTAATTGTATAATAGAAAAAGTCAGATATTATCGAAAAGAGGACTTCGCTTTATTAATTGATCATTATGACACTTGTTAAATTAGATAAATCTTTGGCAGAAGATTTAATTACTTCAAAATTAAGAATTCTAAAACAATATATTAATGAGATTTTAACACGTTGGAATGAAACATCCTCGAAAATTTTTTTAGAAAAAGCACGTTTGGGAGTCTATAAGAATGCTGAAGATGATGCTGTAGAATTGCGACAATTATTATTAGACTATACAAAATTACAAGAAATTTTAATTCAACTTTAAAATTATCTATGGATGCTTTTATATGGATGCTCGAAATAATCTCGAAGTAGCATGTAGCACTATAATAAAAAACTATAACACACTTATTAGGGAAAGTATCCTTGAAAGGGATCGCCCTGTTTTTAAAATAATATTTTATAATGAAGTTAATCTTTACATTCGCTATAATAATTATGAAGAATACTCCTATTGTGTTGTATTTTCTCCTAATCCAGATGATCAAATGAAATTTGATAATTATGATGATATCTGGGATGTAAAAACACGTCCTCACCATTTTCATATGCGAGGAATGCAGTCTGTTATAGATAGTCCGATGAGTGGAGAACCAAATCATGATATCCCTATTCTTCTGGAATATATTTTAACCTCTTTTAAAAAACCGCAACTTTCGATTGTATGATTTAAAAAATATTAATGTGGTTTTTAAGATTAATATTCTTATTAATTCCAAACTGGTTCTAATAAAAAAATTAAATAGAAACTAAGTAGGATGTACTGTTTATGAGTTTGAAAATTCTAGGAGTATCAGGTAGTCCAATACCAAATAGCAACACAGACCGAGCAGTGAAAGCGGTTCTTGAATCCAGTGGACTTCAATCTGAATTCGTAAAGCTCAGTGATATCACTGTGAGACCATGTAGGGCATGCAAACGCTGTGTGGATGATAATATTTGTAAGCAAGAGGATGATTTTCAAGAGCTTGCGAAAAAGTTACGTGAGTCAGAAGTACTCGTTATTGGGGCATATTGTCCGTATGCTAACGTGGACGCGTTTACTAAAGCTTTTCTTGAACGTCTTTGGTCCATGCGACATGTGAAAAATCTTAATAAAGGAAAATTAGTAGTGATAGTGGTTACCGGTCTCACTTTAGCGCGTTCCAAACAAGTGAGTGATAGTATCGCAAAAGAGATGCGAATGGAAAATATGGATGTTGTTAGCACTATTCTTATCAAAGGAAACTTGCCGTGTTTAACTTGTGGGCATGGAAGTGAATGCAAAATGAGTGGGATTCCTTTATTATTTGGGAAAGGGGTGAAGGCTTCAACTGATTTATGCACTCGTGTCGAAGATCAAAAAAAAGTTCAAAGACAAATCAGGCGGGTGGAAGAATTACTTAACGAGCACCTGTCTACTTAATCATAGTACTATTAATAATATACTCGTCTCCACTTCCATCGAGATGGATAATACAGAAAAAATTTTCTAACATAAAAAAAAATAAGTTTTTTAAGCTTAAGCTTTTGCTGCGTTTGCTTTAATTGCATCAGATACTTGGGTCCATGTTTCTGGAGGTAAGCTGTGGCCCATCCCGTCTATAATTATTAATTCTGATCCTGGTATCGCGTTATGAGTATCTTTACCACCATCAATAAGAACAAGTGGATCGTTATTACCATGGATTATAAGTGTTGGGACTTTTACGGAAGATAGTTTAGACTTTCTGTTACCATTTGCCATTATCGCTAACATCTGACGACCAAGCCCATGAGGATAAAAACATCTATCAAATAGTCTCCCAGCAAGTTTACGTCCCTTTTGTTCATTATAGGGAAAATCTGAGCCATAAAGTATTTTTCCAACTCTTATATAATTTTCTATATACACATCACGTTCTGGAGGTATTGGTTTGAATAGTGCTTGTACTGTTTCTTGTGTAGGTTGGGGGAGACTTCGATCTCCTGTTGTGCTCATGATGGAAGTAAGGCTTAATACACGAGAGGGATGTCGGATTGTTATTACTTGTACAATCATTCCACCCATTGAAACCCCACAAATATGAGCTTTCTCTATATTTAGAGCATCTAAAAGACCAATAGCATCATCAGCCATATCTTCTATTGAATATGGTGATTCAACAGGTTCACCCTTTTGAACAGCCACAAAGGCTTGTATTAAATTTGGTTCACCAGCGTCTTCAAACTTAGTTGACAATCCAACATCTCTATTATCAAACCGAATCACATAGAAACCACGATCAACAAAAAGTTGGATAAATTCTACATCCCATCCAATCATCTGACCACCTAATCCATTAATTAATAATAATGGTTTAGCTGAAGGGTCACCAAAAGTTTCATATTCAATCTCTATATTATTTGCTTTTGCTTTAGGCATTTTCTTTTCTTCTATAATCATTTATTTATTTTTAAAATTATAAAAACTTTTAAAACTTAATTACTGAAATCATACAGTTTAGTATATAATACAAGCTTTATATAAAATCATAAAAACTGTAGGATTAATCTTAAGATAACTAATGCTAATATAAATCTCAATATTAATACAAAGATTATAGTAAATCTAAATAAACATAGACTTTCATGTAGTTAGAGAAGTCTCCTAATAATCCTTTTTTTATTTAGCAACTGATATAAATCATAAATTGAAATTTCTAATTTTACTTTAGTTAATAATAGAAATTTTATTAAGTACAAGAGTTTTTTTAAATTCTTAAAAAAACTAATTAAAATATTAAAGTTTTGGATCTTGGCAAAACAGTTAACATTTTTTTAAAAACTCCTTTATAATTTTACAAAAAAATATAATATATTTTAGGCGACCCTAATACTTAAATAGAACCTTTCATAATATTACATGAAAATGGTTAGTAAAATTAAGAAAGGAAAACAAAATCTCAAAAATCCAAATTCTTTAATTAAATGCCTTACCGACTGTGAAAAAGGAGAGAATGTTATAATTTTGAATGTAGCCACAGGAATTCGACAAAAAAAACGTTTAGCTAACCTGGGTGTAATTCCGGGGGTAAGAATTAAGAAGAAAAGAGATGCTCCTTTTCGGGGGCCTTTAGAAATAATAGTAAAAGGATCATCTTTAGTGATCGGGCGCGATATAGCTTCAAAAATAACCGTTCAATGCGATGAATCATGTATAGATTAATCGAACTTGATTGATTCTAAATATCCAACATTATAATTGATTTTAAAAATAATGTATATTCCATTAAGATGTAATTATGAGTTGTCATGTACCTAAAACTGATTCAAAGAAAATTAGGGCAAAAGACACAATAAATATAGCTTTAGCTGGTAATCCTAATGTAGGGAAATCAGTAATATTTAATCAACTAACGGGACTTAGTCAAACAATCGGTAATTGGCCCGGAAAGACAGTTGAGAAAATGGAAGGACATCTTGATTTTTTAGGGTATCATTTTAATATCGTGGACTTACCGGGAATTTATTCACTTTCAACGTATACTTTAGAGGAAATTGTGAGTAGGGAATATGTAGTATCTGAAAATGTAGATATTATTATTAATGTAATCGATGCTACAAATTTAGAGAGAAATTTATTTTTTACTTTCCAATTATTAGAGCTTAAAGTTCCAATGATTATCGCGATGAATCAAATGGATATTTTAAGAAAAAGAAATATTGATCTTGATTTTAAAGTATTAAACACTATCTTTAAATTGCCGATTCTTCCTGTTGTTGCAGTTCATGGAACAGGAGTTCACCAACTCTTAGAAAAAGCCATTGAAATAATAGAACAAAACAAATTCAATTCAGATTCTAAGAAAAGTAATTATAAATTCCCTGAATTGTCCCATATTACCTCATTTGGAAAGGAAGTCGAAACTCAAGTCGATATTTTATACAAAAAGTTAATTCAAGTTCCAATAGTAAATAACGGAGTTCAGTATCCAGCTCGATTCTTGGCAATAAAATTGTTAGAAAAAGATGAAGAAATACTCAAATATCTTAATTCAAACCACCAATTTAAAGAAATAATTAAATACGCAAATGATTATTGTGAACAATTGGAAGATTATCATGGCGAAGATATTCATACAATTATATCTTCTGAAATCTATAGGAATATTAATACTGTAGTTAAAAAAGTTGTAAAAACTAGAACTAAAGAGACTAGAAAGAAATTTTCATTAACAGATAAATTAGATCACCTTACTACTCATTCCTTATTTGGATATGTTATTTTAGCACTTGTCTTACTTGGAATTTATCTGTTTACATTCACAATTGGTGACTTTTTAGGTGTGGTTATCGATGGTTTTTTCAGCATGTTGTCGGAGCAAGTTTATTCGATTTTTAATGAGAATAATATCTTGCTAAATATTTTTTGGGATGGAGCTCTTGGAGGCTTATTTGGAGCTATATCAGGTGTTTTAGTCTATGTTATCCCCTTCTTTTTTGTTCTTGAAATTTTACAAGATTCGGGATATTTACCTCGAGCTGCATTTCTCATGGACAGAATCATGCATTCGATAGGAGTCCATGGAAAAACAGTTATTACAATGTTACTTGGATTTGGATGTAATGTACCAGCATGTATGGCTTGTAAAATAATGGAAACAGAAAGGGAGAAAAAAATCTCAATAGCTTTAACGTCACTTGTACCCTGTGCTGCAGCAATGACAGTAGTTATGGGTTTAGTTGGACGATATTTAGGATTTGGGTGGGTAATTATCTTATTTGCGATAAATTTCTCTGTGATTTTAATTATAGGAAAAATCTTAAATAAAATTATGCCTGGTACCTGTGCCGGGTTAATCATGGAAATGCACGAATATAGGGCACCTAATTTTAATGTAATTTTTAAACAAACCTGGTTGAGAAGCAAAGGGTTTGTTTTCAAGGCTTTACCGATAATTATAGGTCTTGGGATTTTGTTAGAACTTCTACTTATTTTTAATATCTTAGCCCCTATTAATGCAATTTTATCTCCTATTACTGTATTTTGGCTTGGATTACCAGCCGTGACGGGTTTATTTTTAATTTATGGAATTTTGCGTAAGGAGTTAACTCTGGTGCTTTTATCATTATTTGCTTCAAACGTAGGATTAACTATATTAGAACTATTAACACCTGTTCAGATGATAGTATTTAGCCTGGTAACAATGTTGTATGTTCCTTGTTTCGCTACAATAATTATTATCGCCAAAAATTCAAGCTGGAAATACGCTTTACAAATAACATTTTTAGAAATTTCAATGGCCATATTGATTGGTGGGATTGTTCACTTTGGATTCGTTTTGTTTTCAAGTT
>CAZRBD010000181.1:0-7075 GCA_964598265.1 uncultured archaeon | reverse complement strand
TCTTTCTGACTCTTTCATAGAAATAAAGTTTGGGATGATGTTTAATATCTATAAAAACGATTATAAAGAGAAATACCGAGATAAAGAAATTTGTAAAACCTATGAGTTCGTAGGAGTTCAGGTATAATAAACCTATGGCTAAACCACCAAGTTGTAAATACCCTGTCGAAATTAATGGGGTAAACGTTTGCGCAATTGCCTGGAAGTTCGTTCTCCATCCACCTACTATGCCTTGTTTATCAGCATCTACTACTTTAGTTATATTAGCTGATATCAGAGGTCCTATAAACGCAATACAAAATCCAAACGGTAACATAAATACATACATCATCCACAATTCACTTAAATAAGGAGAAATAAGCCAAACTAACATATATAATCCTAAACTAATAAATAAAATTCTTTTTTCACCGATTTTACTAATTATACGTCTCATGTTAAATCCATAGATCATAACTGAGACCCCTGCGACTGCAATGATTGTACCGATAACTAAGGTATTCGTAGTGTACCGTTTAAAAACAATTAAAGCATAACTAGAAACAAATATCATATAAGTAAAGGAAACCAAGAATCTTTGTAGAAATCGAACAGATACTTCCTTAGTCCAAAAAGCTCCCGGAGGTTTTGAAGACATTTCTTGCTGTTTACGTTGAGCTTTAAGATCATCTCTTCTCTCACGCGGCATGCTTTCAACTAATACTTTAAATGTTAAGATAATCGAGAGAATAGTTAATGCGCTAGCAAATATAGCAGGGTATCGCCAAGTTATAATCCCCAATGCTCCACCGATTAATGGGCCAAATATCATTCCGGATGTATAACCAACCATTAATTTCCCCATTTTCGAAGCTCTCATTTGCGGGGTTGTTATATCGGATACATAGGCGCTGACAATTGGAGCTTGTCCGCTAAAAATTCCATCAATAACGCGAGAAAGAAGAAAAACCTCTATTGAATTTGCAGAAGCTAATATTAAAAATGCAATTCCAGTACCAACTTGAGAAATCATTAGTACGGACTTTCGGCCAAATTTATCACTTAATTTGCCCCATATGGGACCACCAATTAAAATTGCCACAGCATTGGATGATATAAAAAGCCCTATCATAAAGTATGAGGCACCAAGTCCTATAGCAATGCCTGGTAATAGCGGAAGAATCATACTGAATCCAAATGTATCTACAATAATGCTAAGTATAAGAGTAAGCATGGCACGATCAGGATTTATATTGTACTTTGCTAAATATTCTTCATGTTTTTGCGAACTACTATATTTCTCAGACTCCATCAATTTTACCTTGATAAATAAAGAAAATTAATGTATTTGAAAAGAATGGAACACATTTAAAACTTCATTTAAGGAGATTTATATAAAAATTGAAGTTCAATTGAACTGAAAAATCGCTGCGGAAGAAAATCCAAGATTATTATGATAAATACATATATTTACAGTGCAGAGATTAAAGCTTAGACCACATCTTCATTCTATACCACATTTGTCGCTCTTTATCTAAAGGGGCTTCATCTATTCTTATGTCATTGTCAAAGATCATTGTAGCTCTTTTTTCAGTGTCATATTGAGGCCAATTGAGATTTCCATTATAATTAGGATTTCCTGTTTTAGCAAATGATACCCACGACGACATCATTTTTTTTGATAATTCTTCAGTTTCTTTTGTTTTTTTTGGCAAAAAGAAAGTATCTCTTTTAAAAAACGTATTAAATATAAATGGAATTTCTAAAACATGCATTGCCCCATAATCTTTAAACAGTGAACGCCATGTAAATAAGTACATATAAGTATTTTTTTGGTGTTTACTTTGAGCTTCAGCAAGCTTTATTGATGGAATATGAAATATCAAATCTGTAAAATAGGCATCAAAAATATCCTGTGGCTTTGAGGGTAACTTGTTTTCCTCTCTTGAATTCTTGTAGGTATCTATAATGTAATCCGTTTTTTTGTCGTCTTCCCCTGCTGCCCTTAAATCTCTATTAATTGCTTTAAATAATTTAGCTGAATCCATATCTTTAAAGTTTGGGTCAAATATGTGCCAAAATTTCCATTCTTCAAGGTTGGATCCTACGATCAACTCAATTTCTTTCGCATAACCCTCTTTTATTGCTTTTATTGGATGTTGTGGTAAAATTTCGCCATCAACCCACGGTCTAAAAGTGATCTGATTCCAAGTATCTGTATAGTGTGTTCTCAATCGGATTTTGATCATAGCTTTTATAATTTTTTCAGATGGAAGTTTTCGAAATTCTTCTAAATCATCTGGTTTCAATTTAAGTTCTTTCAAAATTAGTGTTGCAGTTTTTTTTCTTTTTGAAATGTCATATCCGTAAGATGATGGTACACCACTTTGTAAAATGGCTCTTTTAAACAGTCCTTTAGCCTTAGGCACTGCCAGTAATGTACCTATAGAAGTAGCTCCAGCACTCTCACCAAAAAGAGTAATATTTTCTCGATCTCCTCCAAAACTTTTAATATTATCGCACACCCACTCTAATGCAGTAATTTGATCGAGCATCCCAATATTGGCAGTAGCGTTAGGAAAATAGAAATTCCCTAGGGGTCCTAAACGATAATTTATTGACACTAACACGATATCCCCACGGCGTGTTATATCCTTTCCATTAAACTTAAAACCTGAACCTGTTATATGAGATCCTCCATGAATCCAAAACATAACAGGTCGCTTATTATCATCACAAGAAGGTGTCCAAATATTAAGTGATAAACACTCTGCTTCATTTTGTATGAGGGGAGGTAAAAAATCAAGGTATGGAGGAGGTTGTGGCGCGACTGGTCCGAATTCTAAAGCTTTTAACACACCACTCCACGATTTTTTCAATTCGGGCGGACTTAACCGTAATTCACCTACTGGAGGTTCTGCATAAGGAATTCCCTTAAAAATTAAAACACCATTATCAATATACCCTTGAACTTTCCCGTTTCTTGTTCCTATAATTTCAGTATTCTTCAACGTCAAAACCTTTTATATTCTATTTTGAGGATTATTAAAATAGGAAATAATGTATATATCTTAAAGTCTTGTTGTAATAATTACGTACGTAATTGATGTCAACTTTCTCTGAAAATACTCCAGTTTCTATTGATTTTTTGAACTTATGTACACATTATCTATTTAGACTTTCTATCAAAAGAGATATAAAATATGTTAGTCAGTAAAGGTTATGTGTAAATGTCCATATTGTGATACGGAAATCCAAATTGAAGATTTCTTTGAAGTGACTGAAAAAGAAACTAAAAAAGGAAAAGTTAAGAAAAGAATTGGAAAATTTAAATGTGAAGAAATCTCAACAGTTTTTACCTCTACAAAAATGTGGAGTGCCCATCCTGTAAAAAATTTTTAGGTTTTATGATCATTATTTGTCGACGTTCTGAATCATACATGAATATATAATTCAGAAAAATTAGAAACTGATATTTAAAAAAAAAAGAATTTACTGAGAAATTTTATTTAGTTTCTGAATAATTTCTTCGGTTTCTTTCATTATCCTGTCTAATAATTCTTTAACGGTTGGAATATCTTTAACTAATCCAACACTTTGACCGCATGCTACTATGCCTATATCCAAATCGCCTTCATGGTACATTTTTCTTGCGTTTTCACCTGAAGCAACCTCTACGATTTCTTGAAGCGTTGCTTTTCGACCTTCTAATTCGAGGACTTTTAATGCAGCTTTATTTTTCCAGAACCGATGAGTGTTTCTAATAGAGCGCATCGCAATAGTTGTGTCTGTTTCTGCTGCTTGACAAAAAGCTTGTTTTAAGTTATCATGGATTGGACATTCAACTGTAGCCATCATTCTTGTGCCGATTATGACTCCTTCAGCACCAAGCGCTAGAGCAGCAGCAATACCCCGACCATCTGCAATCCCTCCCCCAGCTATAACCGGAATGTCTAATGCATCGACAACACTCGGTGTCATTACGAGGGTTCCTATATCTAAAATTCCTGTTGCACCACCGTTCTCATAACCTACAACGGTTATAATATCTGCTCCTAATGAAGCACCTGTCTTTGCATATCGAACACCTGCACATTTGTGAATCCAAGTAGCTCCTCCTTCCTTAAATTTAGGAACCAGTTGTGCTGGAGCCTTATGGCCACTAGTTTCAATGATCTTTACACCCTCGTCTAAAGTTGCATCAACAAAATCTCCCAATTTATCCTGTGGCATGAGAGCAGGGAATAGATTAATATTTACAGCAAAGGGTTGACTTGTTAATGATTGAGTTTTACTGATTGCCTCACTTAACTCGTCGGGTGTTTTGTAATTTGCACTAGCTAAAACTCCACAAGCCCCTGCTTCGCTACAGGCGGCTACAAACTCTGGATTTGAAATATTAGCCATTGTTCCACAAACAATAGGATATTTTATTCCTAACATCTCAGTTACTTTAGTTTTTATCATAGAATTTCACTTCAATTAGATATTTATATGATTTTTAGTTATTTTTTTTGTTATTTAGAATTAATGACAGTACATATAAATATTTTAATTGTATTAATTCCGAAATTAGAAGTTTTAATTCTTTCTCAAAAATTTTTTATGTCGCTTTATTCTGTGAAAGGAATATCCTAAATTTTGGAAGCTCGTCACTAAATTCAAAAACAGTAAATTCGTACAATTTTTTTTGTGCGAAATAAGAAAGATTTACTCATATTATTAGTATTTGGATTGTTTTTATATAGATCTTTATAAAAAATGAAAAAGATTTATATAGATCTTTATGAAAAGATGATATATCTATTTTAAAAAAAAATAAAATACTTAATAGAGGATTTAAATGATTTTACAACTAGACATGCTAGTAATGACATTTATCATTACTATAATTCTTATCCCGGTTATAATGTTTCTTATTGGAGTAGGAATTACAAAATGGCTTGCGGGTAGTAAAGGATGGGATGGTAGTTTAAAAACAGCTTTCATCGTAAATCTCCTATGGTTTGTAGTAAACTTTATAATAACCTTGATTTTTAATTTCGCAGCTCCAACAGCAGGTTTGATCGGTCAAATTGTCGTCCTTATTATTAACATTATTCTAGGGGCATTAATTGCTAGTAAGATTTATGAAAAGGAATTTGGGGAGTCCTTGATTTTCGTCATTATAATTCAAGTTATATTATTTATATTGACGCTAATCATTACCTTTGTAGTGATATTTATATTAACATTTGCTCTAATAGGATTATTTTTATAACTTTTAAAATTATAATTTTCTTTTTTTTTATTTAATTCCTGGGACTAAATATATTGTTTAGCGCGTGTGTTAAATTCTAATAAAAACTTTGTAAAATATATTGATTTAGTTTCACATTTAATTTTTTGGAGCAATCGCAGAATCAGGTTTGACATTTTGTTGGAGCATTTTGAAGGCTTTTTTGGATGTTGAGAATGGTTTTGCATTATATCTTTTTACCAAATCTTTGAGTTCTTCATCAAAGATTCGAACATATAATTCAATATGTGGATATAGTAAATTCATCTTGGATGTAAGGTAGAGTAGTTCATCAAATTCTGATTCACGTTTCCAACATATGAATATTTGAGTAATTTCATCTAAATCTACATGTGCTTGTAAGTCACTTAAAAAACAGGCAAATTCATTAATAATGTGTAGTCTCTCATTGACTGGAAACTCAATGCCATCATGTTCATCATCAAAAAGGAAGATTTTCCTACCAGATTGTAAGGAGATGTGATAAGCTATTCTATGAGTTAAATTGTCGCGACCAATCACAATTGCATCGCCTGTTTTATCCTTAATCCATTGGTCGATATCTTCCATTGTCCATTGTGATGTAGAAAAGGGAAATGCATCTAGTGGAGGTTGTTTAAGATATTCTCGCACATGATCTTCAAAAGCACGAACATATATTGGACATTCTGGATTCATTTTACGAATTTTTTCTGTGCAGATTATTACTATTCTCACATCACCAACATTGATAAAAACTTCTTTAGCACGTTTAATATTTGCAAAAATGAGGTTGGATGTCTCGGTGGGATCACCAACAACAACCGGACTGCCTTTATTGATTAGATCTTCTACTAATTCATAATCATCTTCGAGAAGACAGTAAGTTTCTTTATTTTTAATACAGTATTCTATAATTCTCTCTGATAAATGATGAAATCCTATAATTACAGTATGTTTTCGTTTATGAGAGGAAATAATTCTGCTTGTAATAATAGGATTATACTTTTCAAATAACTCTCCCATGATAAACCCAAAGAATATTACTTCTAGTAAAATAGGTAAAACTAAAGCGTATAATTGAGCAAAATCTCCCGCATCATCGGGAATTCCTACAGATATTGAAAATAAGATTATTTTGCCTAAATTATAACCAGGTTCTGTTATAAGAAAGAAAAGAAAACCGATAAACCAGAACAGAAAGAAAAATATAAACTGTATTTTGTATTGCTTAAGTTTAAGATGGATTATAATAAAAGAGTTTAAGAGATTCATAACTAAAGATAAAGCACTCCTATTTAAAAAAGATTTGATCAAAGAAAAAAATCGTGATAGAGCTTAGCTCCGGGATTAACCGAATATTTTTCTAAATCCGTCATTCCATTAGCAATTAGAACATCCTCATCGATGAAAAAGTTACCTGTACATTCTCGGCTAGGTTTTGTTAAAATTATATATGCTGCATCCGCAACTATTTCAGGTTTCCTTGAGTGTTTAACTGCAGTTCTTCCACCTAATAAATTTCTCACAGCAGCTGTATCAATTGGGGTACGGGGCCACAGGGCATTAACTGCAATACCCTGCTTTTTAAATTCTTCCGCCATTCCCAAAACACACATACTCATTCCATACTTAGCTATAGTATACGCTAGGTTGTTTTTAAACCATTTTGTATCCAAATTTATGGGTGGAGCAAGATTTAAAACATGTGGATTTTCCCCTTTTTTTAAGTAAGGGCGCACACAATTTTGAACATAAAAAAGTTCCACGCTCTTGGTTTTAAAAACTTGAAAACAAAACGAATCCAAAGTGAACAATCCCACCAATCAATATGGCCAT
>CAZRBD010000180.1:4176-7163 GCA_964598265.1 uncultured archaeon | reverse complement strand
AATTTCAACTGTGAACAAAATCTTAAGACCTGGAACACTTGATTTATTTTCTGAATTTGATTTTAAGAAAAAATTGAATTATTTCACATATAAGGAGCTTTATAACATTCTAAAACAGAGAGTTATGTTAACATTTTCTCATGAAATAGATAATGAATTAATCCAATATATAACAGATCTAGTATGTGAACAATATGTTCCTGTTCCTGGAAAAGGAGTTGAAATACTTCGAGATCTTTATCCTATATTAAAGAATAAAACGAATTTTAGAAATTTCGAGCTATTAGAAATATGTCAGAATGAGTTTGATGTCTTTCAAGTTACTGATGAATTTAGTATGTTAAGTTATATTGCCGAGGAAGATTTATTGAATATTTTATTTTTAGATAATCTTTCTAATTACTTTACCTGTAACATGAAATATTATATTTCTTTAAAAGAACTTCAAGAACTTTATGATTTAGCTTGTGAAAATCTAGAGTATAATAGAAGTAGTAGTGAATTCAATAAACTTTCTAGAGAATTGATAAATATTGGAATTCTAAAACCTTCAAAAAGAACAATCAGTAAAAATAACATCTATTCTAGTAATAAAACTTTAAATAGTGAATTTTTCTTTTTATTAATAAATCCTAAGCAGTTAAAGATTATAATTGACACAATTTTTAACTTCTAACATTTATTTATAGAATAATGAGAATTTTAAAATTTAGAAGAGATTTTTAATGAGAAATGATTAAGGAATTCGGAAAATGTAAATTAGTTTTTTTTTTATATTGTCTATTATATATAAAAGTGTAATTACACTATTTTTTAAATGATCAATGTAGAAATGGAGATGTTGCTTGACTTATATTAAAAAGATTTCCATGAGTGGTTTTAAATCTTTTGGAGATAGAACTGTAACTATTAGACTTTCAAGTGGTTTCACATGTATAGTTGGCCCTAATGGCGCGGGTAAATCTAATATTATAGATGCTTTGTGTTTTTCTTTAGGCAGATTGAGCAAAAAGACAATGAGGGCTAAGAGTTTAGAAGACCTTATTTTTGCAGGTTCAAGAGGAAAAAATCCTTCCCAAAGAGCTTCTGTTACTTTATTTTTTGATAATACTGAAAATATCTTCCCTGGAGGTACAGATGATTTTGAAATCACTCGTACCATAAAGAGGGGAGGTGGGGGTGGTTATAAAATGAACGGAAAGAAAGCTACTCGCCAACAAATACTTAATGCTCTAGCAGTTGCTAATATTGATCCTGATGGGAGTAATCAATTTGTTCTGCAGGGAAAAATTGTTGAACTTACTCATATGAGCACTGAGAACAGAAGAAAATTTATTGAAGAATTGATAGGTCTTCAAAAATATGATGAAATGAAAGATTTTACTTTAAAGGAATTAGAAAAAGCAGAGAGGGATTTAGGGCAATTTGAAGCAATTTTCAAGGAAGTAGCGGCACAATTAAGGAAAGTTGAGAAAGAAAAGAATGACGCTCTCGCCTGGAAAGAATTAGATGAAAAGATAAATTATTATAATGCTCAATTAATAGCCTTAAAAATCTCTAAATTACAAAGAGAAGAAACAGCACTGGAGAAAAATGTAGAAGAAGCCCTAAAAATAATTGAAGAATTGAATGAAAAAATCACTCGGCGGGAGGATCTTTTAAAGCAAGAATCGCTCGTCATGGAAAACATACAAAATTCTATAAATGAGAAAGAAAAAGAGAGGGAACAAATCGTAGAAAACATTACTCAGTTTAAAACACAATTATCATCTAATCAAGCAAAATTTAATTTAGGTAAAAAATCAATTGAAAAATTAACTTCTGAAAGTAATAAGTTAGAAAGTTTACAAATGGAACTTGAAGAAGGCCAAAATTTTGATTCACTAATAGATCAAGCTTCAGCAGAGATAGTTAATATCGAACTTAAGATTCAAGAAGCTAAAGATGAAATTGATATTAGACAGCAAAAACAAGTTGAAATCGAGGGAAAGATCAAGGCAAAAGCAGGTGAAAAATCAAATTTCAAAAATGAAATATCCATATTAAAACAGAGTATTTCATCCAATAATGCGCGCATTAAGGTTCTCACCCAAAATATAAAAAAGAATGAAGAAAAGAAAAAGAATTTAGAAACTGAATTGCAAAAGTTAAAAGGGGAAGCAACAAGCATCCAAGAGGCAATTCTAGAGACTAAAGGTTTAGAGGATGAAAGTAGAAAAAAAATCGATAATTTAAATAGTAAAATTCAAGAAGAAAACCAAAAACAAAAAGATTTAGAAAATAAAATAAGTACAATCCAAAGAGAAAGAAATGGTTTAAACACTAAATTATCTGATATCCAATCCTCACTTTCATCATTAAATACCGAAATAAAAATGAATAAAGAGAGTATTGAAAATTTCGATCAAAAGAAACAATCACTAGAAAGTAAGATTAAAGAGTTAAGTAAAGGGAAAGATGCAGAAGAAGTAATAAAAGGTCTTCTTGAAGAAAAACATCAATTAAATAAGAAACTAAATGAATTAAGAAATAAATCAAAAGAAGAAGACACGACTTATAAAAGGAACGAAAATAATCTCGAATTACTTAACTTGAAAGAGAAATCTTTTGATTCAGAAATTAATGACAATACTAATAAAATTACCAATATAAATACTGAATTAAAAATATTCAAAAAAGAATTAACCAACATAGAACGTGAGAAGAAAAATCTCGATATTAAAACATCTGATTTAAATCAAAATATAATAAATCAAAATATGAAATTAATTACTCTATTTTTTTTCCCGAGCAATCAACAGATACTTAGCCAACATTGTATTGCAATTTATCAATTGTTTTTGAGACAATCTCGCAAACCATTGATACTTAACTCTTTTTAAAATTTCATTACTATCAACATATATTGCACGTGTATTATTACCAAATTCAATAAATGTTGAACCCATTAAATCTTCAATCGTTACTAATTTCCCTTCCTTATTTGT
>CAZRBD010000180.1:1764-4166 GCA_964598265.1 uncultured archaeon | reverse complement strand
ATAGATTCTGAGAAAAAAGAGAGATATTCTTTGATTGAATATTTAAAAGAAAATATAATAAATCAGAATAAAGAAATTGAAACAAAAAATATTAAGAAAGAAAATATTCAAGGCAGATTAGATGATTTATCAAAAGAAAAGGACATTTCATTAAAAAGAATTGAGAAATCAGAAAAAGAATATGATAAGAACACAAAGGATATAACAGGAATTCTTTCAATCTTAAATATGCTAACTCAAAATATCAATATTTCAGTAGAAACAATTAAAGGCAATATACAACAATCGAATACGGATGCTATTGAGACAGCAGCTGAAGATTTTCGTAAATTTGTTCTGGATATTATTGATATGATGAAAATACTGGAAACTATTGAATTTGAAACAAAAAAAATGGATAGTATGACGAGTAATTTAAATTCTATGCTTCAAACAATAAGTCTGTTTACAAATAATGCAGATTCTACAATATATCAACTAATTAATAAAGTTCAAGAATCATCAGATATTGCCGTACAAGATTCCACCTCTGAATTTGATAGTTTTGTACAAGATTTAATGGAAATATTGCAAAACATTTATCTCTCATTAAGACAACTAACAATGTCAAAAAGTCAAGAACTTTATAAACAATTGGATGAAATTTCAATCAGTATTAAAGCACAAGAAGGAGATTTTAATGAGGTCGAGAAAAGATTAACTATTTTAGAGTCTCAGAAAAGATATGATTCTGAAAATGTAATGATATATAAAAGAAGATTAAACGAAATAGAAAAGAGAATTAATGAACTCAACGAAAAAAGTGATAAGTCAAGTAGGGAAGTAGAAGAAAGAACTGGTGCTATTAATCAAAAAGTAAAAGAAATTGAAAAATTAGAGGAAGATATCAAGGCTTCTACAGACATTAAAAATCAATATTGGGAAAACTTATCTAAATTACAGAAAGAAATTGAATTAACTCAAGGAGAAATAGAAGTTCACCAAGAAAAACTGCAAGAATTACATGGCATTCAATCAATTTATGAAAATATTCAGGATATAAACAATAATATCCGAGAATTAAATATAATTATAGAAGAAAAGAAAGAATTAATTGTTAATACTCAGAAAAGGGTAGCTAAGGTAAAATCGGAGCAAAATGCTTTAGAAGATAAAATTGAGAATTTAAATATTCAAAAAGAAAAGTTTTGGGAAATCACAGACAGTTTGAGAAAACAAATTGAAGACGAAAATAAGAATCTAGAAGACATCATGGATCGTTTAAGAGGCTTAGATAATATCATGAGAATTATTAATTCAATTGAAGATTTATCTAAAGATAACGAAGAAACGAGAAAAAACATAGAATCAAGTAACAAGGAAATTAATGATTTTAATTTAAAGGTCAATAATATTCAAAAGAGAGTTGATGAAATACAAAAAATAATAGATACATTAAGTGAAAACAAGCAGAAAGAATTAAATATGCAAAAAGTAGCTCAGAAAGATTTAAATAATTCTAATAAATATCTTCAAAATAGTCAGAGCAAATTGAATGAATTTAATAAAAATAAAGAGAGAGAGAGAAAAATCATAAGTATTGGAGAAGAAATTAATGATACAGAGAAAGAAGTTGAATTATTGGTTGAACAGCTCGAAAAAATAAAAGAAGATATTAACAAAGAAATTCATGTAAAAAATAATAAACAAAATGATCTAGATAGGCTTATTTCTGAAAAAGATGAGTCATGGAAAAAACAAAAAGAATATCAGAAAGTGTTCACAGATTTAAAATCTGACCTTTCAATGGAAAATTCTAAAGTAAACAATTTTGAATCTAAAAAAATTATATGTACAGATCAAATCGAAACTTTTTACCAAAGATCAAAAGATTATGGAAAATTACCTATAGTTACTGATGAGCTGTCAGAAGAAAGCCTGCAATCAGATATAGTAATTGCGATAAAACAGAAAAAGACTTTGGAACCTGTGAATTTAAAAGCCATTGAAGAATACGATGTTGTTAAAGAACGATTTGATGAGATAGATATGAGAAGACAAACAATTCAAAGAGAAAGAAAATCAATCCTAGATGCTATTGAAAAAATCGAACTAGAAAAAACTCGTACTTTTATGAAAGCTTATCATGAAATTAATAGAGAATATAGAAAAAACAATAGAGCCAGACAAGGAGTATAAATTAGTAGAACTTGTATGGTTAGGAGTGCCTGAATCTGGAATAAGAAGAAAGATGGAAAACGGGCAAATGCATTATAGATGGGAAGGACAAGCACGATATTTAAAAGGAGAGGATGTCCTGGAATATTTTGAGAACAATTCTGATAATTTATGTTTAGCTCAAACACTTCAACTAATTTCATATTTTAATCCACAACTTTACACGCCAACAGATATCATGAGGA
>CAZRBD010000180.1:0-1754 GCA_964598265.1 uncultured archaeon | reverse complement strand
CTTCGAGGGGGGGGTTAGCATTGAAGCCCGTCCTCGCGGAAAAAAAATATCGAGTTTAGAGATTTTAAGCGGAGGAGAGAAAACGCTCGTGGCGCTCTCGTTCATCTTTGCAGTTCAGGAATTTTATCCTGCTCCTTTTTATATTTTAGATGAGATTGATGCAGCCCTTGATGGTCCAAATGTTCACAGAGTCTCCATGTTGCTGAAAGAATTCGCTACGCAATCACAATTCTTGGTAATAAGCCATAGAGAGGAGAATATTGTAAATGCGGATAGGATATATGGTGTAGCAATGCAACAATCGGGTATTACAGATATATTTAGTGTAGATTTAGAAAAGGAAGCAAAACAATTACTTGATCTTGAGGATGCTTCAAGCTCAATAGAAGGCTTATAACAAATTTGAGGTGAAAAAAGTATTTCGATAGTTTATAGTAAATGGACAGTTAAACAATTAAAAGAGTTATGTAAGGAAAAAAATATAAAAATTCCCCCTAAAGCTAAAAAAGCAGAGATAGTTAAAATTGTGACTGATTTCACCTCTGAAAATAAAACCCAACATAAAACCATTGAGAACAAAATCGATGATTCTAGTATTAAGGAATCAGATATTAAAGGACTTGAAGAACTTGAGGGGAACTTAGAGGAGGAATTAATCGCTGGTTTTGATGAAACCGATGATCCTGCTTTATTATTTAAAGATAAAATTGATATGAAATTCTGGCAACAACCTGAATTCCGAGTGTTGCTAGATATGGAGTTAGCTAAGGATTCAAAAATTGCATTCTATGATTTATCTGGCTTAGTAGATAAATTCTTTGATAATATGTTGCATGAAGATTTTATAAACTATAAAATATCTGGAATTGCTCTTAAATCTGCAGCACAACTCCATCATTATAAAATAACCAGCGTAATTAAAGAAGAAGAAATGATACAAAAAAAACAAGAAATACTAAAGTTACGCTCTAGACATGCAAGAACAATCCCAAAAGCATTACCACAACCGATTCAACCAAAAATGCAAATTGCTACTAAAAAAGAATTATTTGAAGCAATGAGATCAATGATTATTGAAACAATGCAAAATAAGGAGAAACTTAAGAGGAGAAGATTGAGAAGAGAAGAAGAAAAACAGAATAAAATTCAAATGAAATCTAAAGCAAAGTTACCAAAGGAACTTTTAAAGCATATAAGTGGAAAAGAACAAACCATTGGAGAATTACATGAAAGTTGGCTAAATAGAATCAAAGCCACAATTAAATTAAATAATAAGAGTAAGATTACTTTCTTTGATTTAATGGAAATAATAAAAAATGATGAGAAATCAAATGTAGGAAGAAGCTTCGCTCTCGTAAGGATGTTCCTTGCCTTGATGTTTTTATCAACTGCAGGAGCAAGTGGAACTGGTAAAATATCAACGGAGATATTATTATTTCAAGAAGCAGATTTTAAGGATATTCAAATTTCATTAAAATAAATTATGTATTATTAATAATTATCAGTGCTGAAAATGAACGGTTTGAATGAAAATTTAGAAAATGAAAATCATGACGATTCAGAAGAGGATTCTGATAAAGAACTAACTGAAAAAGTGATTTTTAAAAAAGAAAATGAACCTAAAATAATTAATCTGGAAGAAATCTCTGACGAAGATATAAATGGCATAGAAAAAGAAGAAAATGAAACTATATCAACAGAGATATCAGACGAATTATCAATAGATGGGAAAATAGAGGAAGTTAGCAGTAATG
>CAZRBD010000179.1:565-7165 GCA_964598265.1 uncultured archaeon | reverse complement strand
GCCTTGGATCGCTTAAATTGTCTTGTCGATCAACATGAATGGCAGTACCACCTACTAATTTTAGTGATTGGAAAAAATTATCATAAGTTAAAAGTCCGGTATTTATTGATTTTAATAGTGCTACTCTTGTTCCTCTTTCGATATCAGAACCAGAGTAACCAAATGTTAATTTTAAAAACCCTTCTGACTTTTCAATTTTATTTAATTCATCCCTTAATATGTTATTATCATCAAATTCAGTAACTCTTCGTCCTAATTTTTGATCTAAATCTTTTGAAATTTTCTGTATGAGATTATACTCATCATGTAATTTAGAGAAGATGGTTTCATCAACACCAATTTTAGCATTTTTAACTTTATTTACGAAACCTTCAATGATTTTTTGTCTCAGATGATAATCGGGGAAATCAAACTTAAAATGGAAAGTAAAACGACGCCATATGGCAGAATCTAGCTGATGTTGATGATTGGTAGCACCAAAAATTGCTAGAGGAACTCCTTCATAGTTGATCCTATCAATCACTTGTAGGAAAGAGATCACAGCTCTTTTAATTTCTCCTACTTCATGAATATTGGATCGTTCAGATCCAATTGCATCAATTTCATCAAAAAACAATATAAAAGCTCCGCGCTCTTTTGCAATTTCTGCCGACAATTCAACTACACCTCGGATATTCTTTATTGTATCTCCTAAAAGTGGTGATACTAATCTATCTGATTCTACAACACAAATTGGGATATCATATTTCTTGGCAAAACCTCTTGTTAATGAGGTTTTTCCTGTACCAGGAGGACCATATAGAAGAACCGTTAAATTTGGGCTTAACTTAGTATCTTTTAAATACTCCATAAACTCATTATATTTTTTTAATGCGTTAAAAAAATCATCCAATAATTCTTTTTTAATCTCATTACCTAAAATGTCATCAACAGATTCTTTAATGTCTACCGGAAGATAGACAGCGCCATATTTTCCCAAACGTTCTTTAATTACATCATCGGTAAAAATAATTTTTCCTTCTGTCTCTCTATTTTTACTGCTAATTTTTACTCAACTCTTTCTTTTTTAACTTTTTTTGATTTTTTATATTCAAATTTTTCACAATATCTTGCTATTTCATTAATAAAATATTTTAAATTATCAATTTGAGAACCAATAAAATTAAAAATTTCTTTACGATATTGAACTGAATCTCTAATCTTCATCTTATCTAATGCCACATAATTTGGGAAACATATTAGTTTCATCAAATATGGAAGGACTTTTTCGTTAGTTTGCAAATCTTTAAAAATGCTATAAAAAATATTCTCATCAGATAATTTCCACTTTAAAATTCCCATATATATTAAGAATGCAAAATTCATAGAAATCCAATTTATTAACTCCTTAGATAAGAATCCTCTCCTTTGAGATGCAAAAGCTAGATAGTATAAAATTAATGTCTCATTGCTAAATTGAGGATATAGTCTAATAGTTTTATCTGATTGTTCAGTCTCACGTAAAAAATTATTTTCCAATAAAATTTCTACAAAATCTTCTGCTGGTCCAAGAAAAATTCCATCAATTAGACGTAGACCAATTCGTTCGGCAATCTTTTCTATAGCCTCTTCTTCTGCGTTAGCAGTAGAATCAATATAAGGTAAAAATATATCGTTTTTTAATATTATGGGAATTTCATAATTATTTTTTTCAGGGAATTTCCCAAAATTAGGATCTAGGTTATAAAGTGATGTTATATTATTAATAATCTGATAAACTTTAGGCGTAATTCCGGGGATTTCAAAGAAGTCAGGGCTTTGTAGTTTTTCCCTATAATATGTATGGGTTTGTAGTAAATGTCTTTGACATTCGTATAAATCTGGAGAATGTTGAATCAGTTTGTTATATATTATTTTAAGGTTTACACCCCTAGGAAATAATTTTTCTTCAATGAATTTTACTAATTGATATAAATACGTTTTTTCTAAATTATGTTCATCAGGGTTTGTAATGTGCCTTAAAACATTCAAAGCATCGACAGATTCATATAAAAAATCTAAGATGTAATCTTTAATATCAATAATTGGGATATTTTCTCGGTATTTGATAATAAAATCTTTTATTATTTCATAAACATTAGATCTATACAAAGCTGAAAATTCTGAAAGTGCTCTAACCATACGTATGTTACGTTTTTCTTCCTCTTGCTGAATTCTATCTAAAACTTCAGTATCGTACAATAAATCTGCGTCTAAATCAATAATAATTCTTCTTGTTTCTCTCAAAATTGGGCGCATATGACTGATAAAAGTTAAATATCTTGGAAGAATATCAGTCCATTTTTCCCTTTTTCTTCCACGTTTTACTCTTCTTGTAGATCTTTGTTTGTAACTCATTAAAAGCACTTAATCTATATCAGTTTAATCCTTATCATATCCTACTAAAACTTCTGTAAAGATATTAGATATTTCGATGAATATTGGTATTTCTACTCTACATAAATTTCCAAGGATCCATTTATTTACGTCTTTTATTAAAAATCTTATTTGATTATGTATTTTTTTATTGATTTCTGAATCTATTATTTTGGAATACCATAATCCACCACCTATTCTATACGCAATTATTTTTATTAATGGTCCGAATAATGGTTCTATAACCTGTTTCATCATCCAAGATTTCGGGATCACACTCATATTTTGATTATCAAAATGTGGATCATTTAGGATCGGATTTGTTTCATCTACAGTTAACTTAGGCATAAAACTGAGTAATAAAATCAATGCGAAGATTGCGGAAATTCCATTAATGGTATAAGTGCCACCAATTTTATCAAAATCATCTCTATTAATCGCCACATTTGCTAGGAACATGCAAATGAAAACATTTCTATCAAATTTTTCTGAAACATAAGCATATCCTAACTCATTATCTATGATTAAATATTTTTCTTCCAAGATTTCGATTATATCATCCGGGAAAGTATAGAAAATATAAGATTTTTCTTCACTTCTCCTTACATCCTTTTCAATAATCAGCTCCTTTGAGACGAGGCCGAACATTTTAACGAGTTCTTCAAGTTGCTTTTTTAAATAATGCCGGGGTTTGTTTGGATCTCCGAACATGGCAAAGAATTGATGATCAACTATATGAAAATCGTTTCTTTTACTAAATGCCTCAACCATTCTATCTATTATTGGTACTTGGGTTCCAGTAGCTATAGCCTTTGCTTTTGAATTAATAAATCCATTTAATAATTCATTTATAATAAAATCTTGCTCGTGAGTTCTTGATTTCAAGATTTTTCTGAAAGCCTCAGAAAAAATCTTAGTATTTGGGAAAAAAGCGTTTTGAATTTTATCATTAATTGATTTTATAAAGATATCCCCATCATTACTTGGAAAGTGGAGTTTCATGTTTGTTAATCTTTGAATTAGGGCCGTTTTTGCTCCCGGTATATTTTCTACATCTCTTTTTTGCAATTCTTCAATCGCTTTTTCAAGGCCATTTTCAAAATCAGTTAATAAATCTTTCCATGTTCCATCTTGAGACTGAGCCATTTTCTCCACTCATTTTTTTATGAATTTGGTATCTTTACTTCCCATTTTAAGTCTATAGACATCGTTTTTAAAGCATTGATTAATGGTTTAATTAACTTTTTATCATAAATATTCGGGGATGAAACTCCTCTTTGTGCTTTCCAGCCAATTTGAGTGCCATTTCCCATTTCTCTATTTCCATATTTTAACATATTACTGAGATTTCTTACCCACCAATAGAATCTTAACCATTTTTTATTTGGATTGTCTTTTGAAAATACAACAGCGACGGCTTTCCACTCGCCCATTAACCATTTAAGTGTAATTCCACTCACCGGTAAATAGAAATTAATAGGAAAATTTGTATGGAATCGAAGATCTAGATCCTCACTTGAAATATTGAAAATTGGTTGATTATATCCCTCCAAGACGACAATTTCTCCACAATGTTGACATTCATAGTGAGATTTCATTTTTTTCATTTTTTGCTGGCATTGAGGGCAAGTTCTATTCTCAATAATTCGATATTTTATTATTTCTAAGTTTTTTTCCTTCTCTAACTCTTGTTTTGTTTTGGGTTCTTTTTTCCCGAAACTCCCGCTCCAACTCCAAATTTCATCATATGTTTCATCAATTTTTTCCAATGATCTTATAAAATTATTTAAAACGTACTTATCATAAATTTTAAACATGCCTGCATGTTGATAACCTTTCCACCAAGACAGTCTTACATATTTTTCACTTTTTAAATAAGCACTGTGACATTTAAGTACCGCAAATAACCGATTTGGCGTTTTATTGAGAATAATTCCGGACTCCGCAATCTCATAAGTCTTGTTAAGGGAAACATTTTTATGGAACCATTCTCCATCAATAAGGTTTCCTATAATCGATTCTGCTTTTTCCACTTCCTCTGCTTCTGTACTTTTCGCTTTGATGATTTTCTTACAGTTTGGGCATTGAAAAATTCCCTCAATAAGCACTTCCATTTCAATATCACATGCAGGGCATTTCATTTTAATTTTCTACTCGAAAAAATATCGTTACTTTATCCTAAAATCCACTACCTTTCATTATAAAAATAATTAGTTTAAGCTAAAAAAAGATATATTATATAATAAAGCATTTCAAATAAATTTTATGATTTTATGTTTAAGATTCATTTTTAAATGAGTTAAAATTCATAAAATATCCAATTTTGGGAGATCTTACAAATATATAAACTAATAATCAATATTTATTAAGATAATACTTTTTTTAATCCCTTCAGTCTCTGTCTTTTCTTTGAAAATGAGTTCGGGACACACATATTCAAATTTATTACTAAATAATTTATAATTTTTCCATTTTTTAGCTCTAGGTTTCCAAATTAAATTTTGTAAGGGATTGTATTTTTTAATAAATTTATGATAGGTATTACTTCCATAAACCGATCTAAGGAGATATTCGCGGCTTACCAAATCAGTTAATATCAAATACTTCTCAACTTTTAAATATTGGAATACATCTTCAAAAATTCTTAAAAATTCAGAGAGTTCGCAATCTGGAAGATATAATTTAATCAATAAACCACGATCAACCTTTTTTTCGTTTGCAAATCCGTGAATATAATATTCTCCCTCAATTTCGTAAACAAAACCTAAATTAAAATACTGGAATATATGTTTAAGTAGTTCAACCGTTTCTACTTTAAGATTTAGTAGAATTAAATGTATAATTTCTTTAAAGCCGAAATTTTTAAGCTTGATATAAGTAAAGACGATTTTTTCCTTAATTAGAGGTTGAATCTCATCGAATATTGCTCTGCTATTAGAATTTATTTTTCTCTTAATATCAATAGATCGCCAATTGTATAGAGGTAATAAAGTTTTAAAAAAGAAAGGAATTTTTTAGTATTATTTGAGGAAAATAGCTTACGACTGAGTTTGTCCAGATAGTATTAATTATCTTTTTCATCTCAAGATTACAAGCAGGACAGTTCAAGTTTAGTTATCACTACCTATTAATATTAATCTTTCATAATCCAAATTTAATAACTTTACTTCTTTCAAAGTGAATGTTGACATTACTTCATTTATCCTTACTAACTCTTTTCTGAGCTCTATTAATAAGGATTGAATCTTATCTACAATCTCATCTTCATTAAAAGAGACTTTTTCTATAAATTCCAAATAACTATTTATTTTATTCTTACCTGTATAATAACTTTTCAGCTCTGTTAATCTCCCATCAATTTGTTCTATTTGATCTCTCAGTTCTATTAATGAATTAAGCTGCGATTTCCATTTTGTAAAGATTTCCTCGCTCGTATCAATTTTATTAAAATAAAATTTATCTGAAAGTTCCACTTTCTCATCTTTTAGATATTGTATTACATCCTTACCCTGCTCTATAGCACTTTTTATCTTATTTAAAACAGCTTTAGAATTTAACTTCGGTTCAAATACTTCAATATAGTTCTCAATTTTTTCTTTTATTTCTACTAATCTTTGATGAAAGCCTTCGATTGTTACTTCAATTTTGATTGCTTGATATATATTTCCGTATTGATCTAAAATGTAATAAATATCATCAGATAATACATAATCGTGCTCGCCAATTTCAAAAATTAAGGAGTGTATGATATTACTCTTTTCACATCTAACACTTTTTAATCTTGTAAGAGCTAAATTAAAATTTCTTCTAGTTAGAGATTTAAATTTTTTATGAACCATTAAAAATAGGGTATCATCAGGCATAGATATAGTATTTTTTTCAATGGTAACCGTTTCCTCTCCTAATTTTAAGATAAAATCATCCGCTTTTTGTTCAAACTCCCTTAAGCTTCTAATATTTTTAATTAATCCTAAATCGATGTATGTTTCAACGAAGTACTTATCTAAAAAATTATTCATATTGCTTTTGTAGATATCGTCTAAGATTAATACCCTCTCATAAGACTCTACTAGTCCTGTATCACTCAGATCTTTAAATAAATCATTTCTAACAATATATAAGAAAAGAATAATATATCTTGTGTGAACATCTTCTAGAATTTTATCAATTAGGTTTTTATCATGCTCAAGTGTTAAACTCTTATGC
>CAZRBD010000179.1:0-555 GCA_964598265.1 uncultured archaeon | reverse complement strand
CTCTTATGCTCCATACCTAAAATCCACTCTTTATTATTATGATTGCGAAACTAATTCATTTAAAAAGAGCAAATAGAATAATTAACCATCGCTAAAAAATTTTACTAAAATCTCTTAAAATTTATGAATTAAAAGCAAAAATATTTTAGTTTTTCTTTATTTATTCTAAATGTTAACAGATAAGGTTCTTTAAAATTATTAAGTGTTATCTATGGGAAGAAGAAAACGTAAACAAGCATCACCAAAAAGGGTTAAACGAGTGCCTAAAATTTTCACCTGCCCAGACTGTGGGGAGAAAAGCGTCAAGGTCACTAATATTAATAAAAAGGGGGCTTTTGCTACTGTAAAATGTGGAAATTGCGGAATAACAAAGGAAGTCTTAATTAACTCAATTTCAGAGCCTGTCGATGCATTTGGGGATTTTATAGATATCTTTTATGCTGATCAAGAAATCCAAAGATTGGAAAAGCGAATTCTGAAATTAAAACAAGAAAATCAGTTAGGTGAACTTGCATTAGCCTATTCTATTTTATCAGATCTTTGTAAGGTTAAAGC
>CAZRBD010000178.1:0-7183 GCA_964598265.1 uncultured archaeon | reverse complement strand
GTCCCTACTCTACGAGACACAAACAAGCGCCAAAAATATGATAGGGAGGGCAGGGCGATATCAGAATGTAATTAATTTCAACCTAATCAGATATTTAGATTATCCCCACAATTTACACAAAACTTGGTGTTGGGAATAGTAGTCTTATGTCCACAGTTCTGGCAATAATTTAATTGTTGTGGTTGTATAATCAATGGTCTTAGGCTTCTTTCTTTTTTTATATCAGAATACATACTGCCTAAATAGATAATTCCTAAGCTTATTGCCCCAAATCCTAAAAAGATTTCAAGAATTATAGAACTAGAGTCAATACCTCCACCTCCAAATATAATAAATAATAGATTGATTCTTTCAATTAATATTAAATATTGAACAATATGATAGAAAAGAAGACCTAATCCAATTATAGATAAAACTATTCCAACCTGTAGTTTTTTTTTGCTATTCATTTTGAATTTCTGTTTTTTAATATTTAGTTATAGAATCCTTGATATATAAATCCCGTATTTCACCTCAATACTAAAAATCTATTTCACTAACATAAAAAAGCTTTATAATCTTTCGTATCCTAATAAGAAATAAAGACGAAAATAGAGAAATATGACTCCTAGTGTCATCCTTTTTTACCAAATTAATTATTAATTATAATTTTTTATTTTGAAAAGATATATCTATCCCCAAACGTTGGGGATAATTAAATTCAGAGAGATTTTTATGTACAAATTGATTTTCAAATTCATCCCTAGAAAATAAAATTAAATTTGATTTTGTTTTGCTCAAGATTTTATCTTTTAATAGTCGATTAAGTGAGTCATTTATATATTTAAGATTTAATATCTCATCATTTCTGATTTTTGTTAATTTTATCGATTTCTTCGTTCAAATCTTTGAAAATCTCAACGTTACTAATCATTCAGCTCTATTATCTTGTACTTAAATTTCATATTCACAAATCACGAGAATTATTCAATTGTTTTTTAGCTTTTAGTATAAGAAATTAAAAAAGATTTATAATAAGAAATCCCAATCAATGGATTCTTCCATTGTATTCAAAACTTTTTCCATTTCATCCTCTTGAATTCCAGGTTTTAATCGTTCTAAATTTCTTACAGTTGTAAAAGTGTCAGAGGGGCTTAATATGATCGGAATTCCTTTTTCATTAGCAGCAGTGATAACTTTAAAATCTGGTTGTATAAAGCCAGTTAATATTAATACTGACACGTCTCCTTCATTTAAAGCTGCTAAAGCTAAATCTGAGCGATCGCCACCTGTAATAACTGCTGCCTTTTTTACTTGCCGTAAATATTTTAATGCTGCTTGTGCATTCATCGCTCCAATTATTGTAGTTTCAACCCGATTATTTAATCCTGATGCTGCTGCTTCATTGATCAATTCTCCCCCGATTTGTTCTTTGATTTCATTTACTCTGGGGGAAAATAATTCGATACTTTTTTCAATAATGCCTAGTATGGGAATTTTGTATCTATTAATATGTTCTTCCGTTAATTCTTTTATTCTGGCGATATATTCATAATCAATCTTATTAAAAAGAATACCCAAAATGTTTACATTTCTGAATTTAAAGTAATTCCTAACGAAAAACAAGTTGTCAATACATCTATCAGAGGAGTCTGTTGAAACATAAATTAAATTATCTATTCCTAAATATTGGGCAATGCTAACATCGTCAATCCCAACTCTGACAAATTTTCTTATACTCGGATTCCCCTCAACGATGATATACTCAACATCTTTGATTAATTCATCATAAGCCTTTTTGATTAATTGTAGGTATTCCTCTCTCTTATTTGAATCTATAAGATCGATATAATATGCATCCGGAATTGATACTGGTGAAATGAGTTCATAAGGATGCGGGGTTTTATATACTGTTTTTAAGATAAAATTAACATCGGGATCTGCCTTGTTAGAAAAAGCAGCTTTAGGAACCCCAATTGGTTTAAAATAAGCAAATCTTTTTCCTTCTTTTTGTAATTTTTCAATAAATCCAATAGAAAGAAAACTTTTTCCAGCTCGTTCCCTCAAGGAACAAAAATAAAATGTTTTGACCATTTTCTTCACTTTTTCTTATTTTTCTTATTTAAAATTTTTATTTAAATTTTTGATTTTAAATTTTAATTTAACTGTGAGTGTGAAATTGTTATCTTAATATCCACAGCACTATAACTTTTTATAAAGGCTAATAGTGGGTTTATATCTAATTCTACAATTTCAGGGAAATCATTAACTAACTGAGAAAGGTGTAATATTACATCAATTATCGCTTCTATGTCTGAAGGACTTTCTCCTCTCACTCCTTGTAATAAGCTAAACATTTTTGTGTTTGCTAAAACTCTTTTTGCATCGTCTTTAGTAAACCTATAGGCTAAAGCAAAAGAAACATCTTTCAGAAAATTCGCATATATTCCACCTGTACCAATCATTAACATAGGTCCAAATTGTGGGTCCTTTGACATACCTATTATTAATTCATTAACCTTCTTCTCCTTTTTGAAATCTATCATTTCTTGAACTTCAACACCATAGATTTTAGCTAATTGTGGGCCAAACTTCTTTGCATTTTCAACTATTTGAATATATGCTTCAAAGGCGTCTTGGCCTTTCTCAATATTTAAGAGAATGCCTCCAACATCAGTTTTATGAATAATTTGAGGACTTACGATTTTCATAACTGATTTTCCGACATCCCTTTGAAGAGACATTGCTTGTCTTGGAGTACGCGCTAATCGGGATTTAGGAGACTTTATTCCATAGCAATCAAAAACTTCACTTGTTTCATAACTCAGCAGAACTATTCGACCATCTTTTCGTACATTAGTGAAAATTTCCTTCACTCTTTCCTTATTTGCTTCAAATGAAGGGACTACCAATTCATTTACAGGAACACTCTTCAAATATTCTTTTCGTTTTATCAAAGCTTTTAAAGAATGTGCTGCTCGATCAGGAAAATTATAACACGGAATATGATTCTTTTTTAAAAATTGTCTTCCTTCCGAGATATTTTTACCACCAATAAAAGAACAAACAATAGATATATCTTGTAAGTAATTTGAAGATATGTCGTGTATTAATCTGGCTACTTTTGAGGGATTTGTGGCCCCCTGTGGAGTTAAAATGATAAGTACTCCAGCAGTTGTGATATCTTCACTCAATTTCCCATTATTTAGCCCAAAAACAGTTTTGATTGTAAATTCATACCTATCTGGTGAAGCATCTCCAACAATATCAATTGGATTAAAGATCGCTGCTTCTAGGGGCAATTTTTCTCTTAACGCATGAAGAATAGATTCTGTAAAAGAAGCAAACTTTAAACCTTCACGTTCGAAGGCATCTGTTGCGACTATTCCTGGGCCCCCAGCATTCGTTATAATCGCAAAAGAATTATCTTGTGGAACTGGTTGATAAAGAAAAACCTCACCAAAATCAAATAGATCTTCTATTGTTTTAGCCCTAATGACACCACATTTTTCAAAGGCTAAATCATATGCAATATCCGCTCCTGCTAATGCCCCAGTATGGCTTGAAGCTGCTCTAGCTCCCGCTTCACTTACACCTGATTTTAAAATTACTATTGGTTTTTTACGAGTTGCATCGGGTAAAATTTCTAGAAACTCTCTTCCATTAGTAATATTTTCTAAATAGCATAAAATTACTTTCGTGGTATCATCTTCCGCTAAGTATTTTATAAAATCTACGGCCCCTAAGTCAGCTTTATTACCTAAGCTTATATTACAAGAGAAACCAAAGGCTTGCGTCATACTATAGTCCATCATCCCAGTTAACATAGCCCCACTCTGTGAAATCATGGCTAAACCTCCCTTCTTCGGAGTGTCTGCTGCAAACGATCCATTATAATCAAGACATATAAGTCCTAAACAATTAGGTCCTAAAATTCTCATATTATATTTTTTACCTATTTCAATAAGTTCTTCTTCTCTTTTTACACCTTCTCCACCAATTTCTTTAAATCCTGCGGATATGACAATTAAACCTTTAACCCTTTTTTTACCGCATTCTATGGCAGCCGTATTAACAAATTTACCTGGAATAACGAATATAGCAATATCGATATCTTCTTCTACATCTAATACACTCTTATAACAACTAAGTTCACAAATGATATCTGTCCTTGGGTTTATTGGATAAATTTTACCTATGAATCCTGAATTTATAATATTGTTTAAAACTGTATTACCAACTTTCCCTTGTGTTGAACTTGCTCCAATAACAGCTATACTTTTTGGCTTGAAGAAGAATGAGATATCGTTATCAACCATTTTAGAAATCAAAATCAAATAATTTTAGAAACGTGTATAACATGTTATAATTGTAATTATTTTTAAATTTTTCATAGCAGAAAAACCTACTTTTTTCAAAAAAATAAAAAATAATTAAATGAATAAAATAATAAATTCTCAGTCTTTTCTTATAACATGACTAGAATAGTTATTCAAACAAATAAGGGCGAAATTAATCTTAATTTATTTGATGATGACGCTCCGATGACGGTGGCTAGCTTCTTATTCTTAGCTAAACAAGGTTTTTATAATGGGATTGTTTTTCATAGAGTAATTGATAATTTTATGATACAATTTGGCTGTCCTCAAGGACGTGGAACAGGAGGTCCGAAAGATAAAGGAGTAAACTCTTTTCCTTATCAAGGACAACAAATCAACTATCCTTTTGCTGATGAATTTCAAAGTGGAAGAAAATTTAATAAATTAGGAATTTTAGCAATGGCTAATGCGGGGTCTAATACTAATGGTTCTCAGTTATTTATCACCCATGTACCTACTCCACACCTCAATAATAAGCATACTATTTTTGGAGAAGTAATAGATAAATCAGATCAAGCAGTTGTCAACTCGATTGTAAAGGGAGATAAGATTTCAGGAATAGTAGTAATCTAAAAAGTTTTTTTTAAATCTATTATCTTTTTTTTTGATAACTGAAAGAAAAACCTAAAAATCACATAAATCTCTAAACTTTTGGATGATAAACAAACTTCAATAGTATATATTTATAGATATTAAACCTATTATTATGTTAGAATTATTAATTTTAAGCTATTTAATTATAGTTTATTCTATACCATGAGAAAAAAAAAAAGAATTCAATTGATACTGTCAATGCAGAGTCGGTTTCCCGAAATGAATTAAAGCAGACAAACCACAATTTAAAAGATGAATTGGATGTTTTGCAAATCACAATTAATGAACCAAAATTAATAATTGAAGATCCTACGTCTTTTACAAAAGAAGTTCAAGATGAGCTTCCAAGTGAAATTCAAATTCTAAAAGAAATAATTATTTCTCAAAGAGAAGATCTAAGTAGCCAGGATAACAAAATTGATCAACTCAATGAAAAACTTGATGAGTTAAAGGTTGAAAGTAGTGATTCACAAGGAAAAAAGAGTCAGGAAATTATCTACGATCAAAGTTTAGGAGTACAAATAACTAATGAGAATGAAGAATTAAAAGAAAAAATAAATAACTTACAATCTCAGCTTGAAAAATTTCAATCTAACAAGTCCAAATCTGATTGGGATTTAGATGAAGAAGTACAGATAGAAGATAATGCACATCTAGTAAACCTTAAGCAATTAAACTTTCAATTAATGGAGGAAAATGGTTTACTTCGTGTAGAAGTAGAGTCTCTAAAAACTGGACTGCAAAATGGAATTGAATTGGCAAATTCAAAAGAATTAGAATTAGCCAATAATAAAATTGAAGATTTAAAAGCAGAAATAGAATCTTTAAAAACTGAGTTAGAAAGTGGAATTGGATTAGCAAGTTCAAAAGAGTTAGTATTAGAATCAGCCAATAATAAAATTGAAGTTATAAAAACAGAAATTGAATCTTTAAAAACTGAGTTAGAAAGTTCAGAGGAATTAGAATTAGCAACTAATAAAATTGAGGCTTTAAAAGCAGAAGTAGATGACTATCAAGCTCAGGTAAAATATTTACAAGAGATTAATGAGAGTGAGAGATATACTCAACAGACTACTGAGGAAAACATAGATGAATTCGATAAGTTAAAAAATGAATTAGTAGAATATCAAAAACAGAATTTAGTTCTTAATGATATGTTAATAGATTTTAAAGAAGATGATGAAGATCGAGAGAGTGATGAGGAAATTTATATTTCAGAAGCTTATACTATTCCAAAAAAAATAGCTCTCTCTCTTTTTAATAGGATATATAATCTCCTAAATACCCAGCAGAAGAGAATTGTAAAAAATATCCTCATTCTAGATTTAACCAGTGATTATCTTGAAGTAAAAAGAGACACTATCAAGATGTTAAGTCAGATTAAAGATATTGAGATTTATAATGCCTTCATTGACATGATCCATGATAAAGATTGGATAATTAGATTATATATTATTAAGGCTCTAAGCACGTTTGAAAATAAACAGGAAGAATTAATAATTCTTATGAAAGAATTATCAACTGATGTAGATGTAGATGTAAGAGAACTAGCTGTTAAAGTTCTTTATAATATTACTCATAATTAATTCTAATAATTGTCATAAATTATTTTTATAAATTTTATATAGATAAATAGTTTAAATCACTATTATAAAATGACAAGATATTTTACTCCCAATAGATGGAATTGGTCTCAGAAGGCTGAAAAATGGGTCTTTATTGAAATAACAGAAAAAGGAAGAAAAAAATATCGTTATCAAATGGAGCCACCTCAAGAATTCATTGATTTAACAGTTGAAATGAAGCATTTAAATGAAAAGTTACTTAAAACTACAGATCCAAAAGAAAAAGCAAAAATCTTTAAAAATTTAATTGAAATATCAAAGAAAATGCAAGAAATGGGTAGTTTGTGATTTAATTTATATGTAGTTTTTAATCTTATCTTGAAAGGGCTGAATGTAGTTATTTAATTCAATACTTAACCGACTAAAGATTTGGAAATCAATTTTAAGAAAAGTTATTAGTGCTTTTTGAAGAGTAATATTATTTCCAACAGATACATACAAATATTTACTAAATTTGAGTTTAGGAACAGCATATCCTATTAGTAAATCATTAGTATAAACTCCAGGAATATCCCCTTTTTTTATGTTTGATTTTATCTGTCCATATAGCAGTTTCTTTGTATATCCTATTACCGGAACTTCTAAATGCAGCCCTACATCACAAGC
>CAZRBD010000177.1:0-7275 GCA_964598265.1 uncultured archaeon | reverse complement strand
TGATTTGATGAGAAGAGGGGAAGGGATTCGAATTGTAATTTTATGCCAAAAATAGAAATACTAAAAATACTAACACTACTACTCTCTAAGTAAATTAAAAAGAAGAAAAATTAAAAAAAAATTCCTCTATCTTATTTCTTTTTATAATTTTGTTAATTATCTGTATCTTTTTTCACACTTACTCCTTTTATGGGTGCTTTATTTGTACTGGAACTTTTTATTTTCGCTTTTGCCACACCAGTTCTTTTTACTTTTCCTTGTTTTGATCTTTTATTATCAAGATGATAATCTTGTTCTTTCTCAAAATCCTCTTTCCCTAAAATTTTACCAAAAAAATATTTGACTCTTTTTATCACTCTAGAGGTCATAATCTTTAGAATATAATAACATAATTTAAGATTTCTAGAATTTGGTTGGAAAATATTTTATTCATTAGTAGTATTCTTTTTTTTCAAAAGGATATGGAAAGATGAAAATTATAAAACATAAATGTAAAATTAATAATAATTGAACCAAATTAAGTAAGTAGGTTAGGAAATATTCTTCATTTATTTAAATTGGCGTGATACACTATTAAAATTCTTATTCTTAGTGATGGAAAATACGGAGATAGAGCAGCTAAAGTCATAAAGAAAAAGTTTACTGACACTAAAATTATAACTGTACAAGAGAGAAATCCAGCTGAAATTATTGATGATCTAGATTTGGGTGAAGAAGTGGAAAGAAATATTGTAGATGCCGACTTATTAATAATCTATGTAAGACATCCTGATGTCGTTTCTGAAATCTGTTATTGTAAAAAACCCACTATATTAGCAGTTGATTTTGGTGAAGGCTTCTTAAGACAACAAAAAGAAATTAATCCAACTATCTACATGCCAACTTCGATGTGCAGTATTCCTTCTAAAACAGGCATTAACGAGATAGATGAGTATTTTAAAAATTTTGGTTATCCTCTTTTTGAAGTGAAATTAGAAAATATTAATGGTGAAGTTCCAATTATTAAAGAAGTAAAAACAATTGTAGAAAGTCCTTGTGGAGCCACAAATATCAGTTTAGAACATATTCTTGGTAAACCATTATTACCTGCAACAATAACAGAATTTGGATTAAATGTTAGATATGAATGTCGTGAACCCGTTTCAATTCTATTGTCACATCGAGATATGGCAGATTCTTCTGCTTTATTGCAAATGCTAAGCTTATTGGATGCTTTAGAAAAAGTAGCTCCTAAACATTTTTTACCAGGGACTCCTATGGGAATATACACGGCAAAGAGAAGAGATGAGTATCAGTGTCCGAATCCAAAGTCAGATCTGTTTGCTGAGATTGAATAACTTGGAAGTTCTAAAATACGCTTCTTTTCGTTCCAAGTGGGGCAGAAGTTTACCCACAAATTTCCCTTTTTAAATTTTAATCATAATAATTTAATATAGATTTATAATTATCATTATTTGACTTCCCTATGTGGATATATAAATAAACATTACTCACAATTTTTCAATTTTGAAAATGTTTGATCAATTTAAAGATTGGTACGAAAATCGCCATGAATATGCTAAAGAGTGGAAAGAACGTACTGGTGGTAAGGTAATAGGGTATTTTTGTACATATGTACCAGAAGAGATATTATATGCTGCTAATATTCTTCCTGTAAGAATACTAGGGAGTCATGAGCCACAGGATGTTTCAGCACCACATATTTTCGCGATGTATTGTCCTTTTTGCCGAGATTGCTTAGCTCAAGGTTTGAAAGGTAGATTTGATTATCTTGATGGAATAATGATTGCTCAAAGTTGTTTACATATTAGACAAGCCTATACTAGTTGGAATCTGCATATTCCTGTAAACTTTAAGTATTACTTACCCCATCCAATGAACGTGCAGAGCCCTCATGCCATCCCATATTTGACAGAAGAATTAAAAATATTCAAAAAAGCAGTTGAAGAGTGGACAGGTCAAACAATTACAGACGATGATATTAGACGAGGAATAGAGATCATGAACACAAATCGACGTCTTTTACAAGAAGTATATGAACTCAGGAAAAATCCTAATCCACCACTAACTGGTCTGGAAGCAATGATAATGGTAGTCGCTGCTCAAACGACCGACAAGGAAGAACATAACCGAGAGTTGGAATCAGTGTTGCAGAAACTTCCCTCGAGAAATATTGATAATTCGGGAGAAAGACTTATGATTATAGGTTCTGAGGATGATGATACTGAATTTATAGAAATGGTTGAAAATTTGGGAGCAAGGATTGTTATTGATGATCACTGCACTGGATCTCGATATTTTGATAAAGAAGTAAAGATTAATGGAGATTTGTTAGCTGCAATATCTGAGAGGTATATTAAACGTACGCCATGTCCAAGCAAAGATTGGCCTGAAATGTTAGCTCTTGATAATATAACTAAATTAGCTAAAGACTATGATATACAAGGAGCTATTTTAATGCAGCAAAAATTCTGTGATCCCTGGGAACTTTCGATACCTAAAATCAAGGAAACATTGGAGGCTGAGATTGGAATTCCCACTTTATTCCTTGAATTTGATGTTACCGTCCCCATTGGTCAATTCAAAACGCGAGTTGAAGCATTTCTTGAAATACTTAGAGAGGAGGACCTTTTTTAAGAGATATTAAAATGACAGAAACAAAATATCCAACTGAAAAATTGAAATGTTGGGGTAATGCTAAAGCCCTTCGAGAGAAATATTATGAAGATTTTGCTAAAGCTCATGATAAAGGTGGATTACGCTGGGCAGGAGGCGCTTGGGCTTTTGATGCAATCCCCGCGGGTTTGGGAGATGATGTACATTCGCTGACGGGAGAACCTTATGGAGCCACTATCGCATTTAATAATAAATTTGCTTTAGAATGCCAAGAAGCAACTGAAGCGAGAGGATTTGCACGGGATTTATGTTCGTACATGAGAAGTTACTGGGGTTCTATACTTATTAATAAATATGCTTGGCCACAGTTTTCAGAGGAATTCCCAAAGCCAGATTTTTTCTGGCAGGATCAGATCTGTTGTTCTCATTCTAAATGGTATCAGGTTGCAAGTGATCTTGAAGGTGGAAGCATTCCACTCTTTAGTATCGACGTTTCAGTCGGTCCCTATGAAGAACTTACGGAGCATAAGATCAACTATATAGTTAACCAAATGCATGATGGAATTAAATGGCTTGAAAAGGTAACTGGACGAGAATATGATGATGAGCTTTTGATAAAAGCAGTACACAATGAATTTCGTTCCTGTCATTATTGGGCAGCAATATGTGAGCTCAATAAAGCAATCCCAGCACCACTAGATGAGAAATCAATGTATTCTCTATATGTCCTCGCCACTTTAAGAAAGTCAGCTCAATGGACGGCAGATTTTTATGAAAAAGAATTATATCCTGAAGTAAAAGACAGAGTATCTCGTGGAATAGCAGCAGTTCCAAATGAAAGATGCCGTATTATGACAGATACGCAACCACCATGGGCGTTTTTGCGAATTTTCCGCTATTTAGAACAATATGGATGTGTATCAATAGGTAGTCTTTACACCTTCGGACTTATTGGATTATGGGAAGTAAAAGAAGATGGAACGTGGGGACCTAAATCTATTCCTGATATTGAAATCACTAATCGAGATGAAGCATTACGTGCTCTAGCCGATTGGAATTTAAGTAAACCAGAATGGCAACATTTTTATAATCCTAAACTCAAATCTGATATGATGATTCGAATAGCACGAGAATGGAAGGTAAACGGCGTTTTTCTGCATTATAATAGAGGGTGCGAAGGTTTAAGTCTTGGAATTGCAGAAAATCGATTAGCGATTCAAAAAGCAGGTATACCAACAATGCCTTTTGAAGGAAACATGGGCGATGAGAGAGAATTCGATCTTGCCAGAACTATGCAACGTGTAGATGCTTTTATGGAGTCTATAGGAATGGAAAAAGATATTTTATGATAAATTAGATAGATATGTGAAAATTATACAATCACAATAAAATATTAAAAAAAGAATGGAGAAAGTGTTTTGATAACAGTAGGCATTGATTGTGGTAGTAAGAATACTAAAGTAATTATTTTGAATGATGATGCTATTTTGTCTATGGCTTCTGTTTTAAGTGGTTTCGATCAGGAAAAATCAGCAGAAGAAGCTTTAGATAATGCTCTTAAAAACGCGAATATTACTCGGGAAGAAATAAAACACATGACAGCTACTGGAGCTGGAATGGAAGCGATTTTTTTTACTGACGATAAGGTTACAACAATCACAGCCAATGGTCGTGGAGCGAACTTTATATTTCCTTCTGCCCGAACAGTGATTGATATTGGAGCAGAGGAAGGAAAAGTATTACGAATCGACGAACATGGTAAGGTTAAAGATTTTGGAATTAATGAGAAATGCGCAGCAGGTGCAGGTGCATTCATAGAGGCAATGTCAAGAGCTTTAGAGGTAGATATTAACACGATGGGAGAGCTTTCTTTAAAATCAACAAAACAAATCCCAATGAATGCTCAATGTACAATTTTTGCTGAATCTGAGGTTGTTTCATTAATTCATCAAAAAACAGCAAAAGAAGATATAATTCATGCTGTGCATGATGCAATTGCAGATAGGAACACAAGTATGGTTCGTCAGATAGGAATTGAAAAAGATGTCGCATTGATAGGGGGAGTAGCAAAAAATATAGGATTTATAGATTCAATGAATAAAAATTTAGGATTTGAGCTCTTAGTACCGAAAGAACTTGTTTCACCCGAATATGTTACTGCCTTAGGAGCTGCACTTGTAGCTCGTGATAAAATTGGAGGTTAAAAAAATGTCAGACACAGAATCGGAAAAGGAATATTGGAGATGGACAGAATCACGTTATACTAGTCCTGATATAAAGTGGGAAAATGGAGACATCATTTCCGCTGGAGTGGATGTAGGATCAGTGAGTACTCAAGCTGTAGTTATGGTAGATGGAAAAATCTATTGTTATGCCAGTATGCGAACTGGGAGTGACAGTCCAGATAGCGCTAATAATGCAACGGATTGGGCATTAAAAGGGACAAGTCTTACATTAGATAAAATCCAATTTGTTGTTGGAACAGGTTATGGGAGAGTTAATGTTCCATTTGCAAATCGAGCTATTACAGAAATTGCATGCCATGGACGAGGAGCCAACTTTATCTATGGTCCCGAGATTCGAACAGTAATGGACATGGGTGGTCAAGATTGTAAAGCAATTCGAGTTGATAATCGTGGCAAAGTTACTGCATTCCTCATGAATGATAAATGTGCTGCGGGTACTGGAAGAGGGATGGAAGTATTTGCTGATTTGCTTCAAGTTCATATAAATGATGTTGGAGAAATGTCATTAAATGTAGAAGAAGAACCAGAACCAGTTAGTAGCACATGTGTAGTATTCGCTAAATCGGAAGCCGTTGGGTTGCTTAGGAAGGGCTGGGGAAAAGAAAAAGTTTTAGCAGCTTACTGTTCGGCTATGGCTCATCGCGTAGTAACACTCATATTGCGACTTGGAATGGAAGAGAAATTTGCGATAACAGGCGGAATTGCCAAAAATATTGGAGTCGTTAAAAGAATTGAAGATGAACTGAAAATCAAAGCCCCTAAACCAAATATTGATCCACAACTTGCCGGAGCGATTGGAGCTGCATTATTTGGTAAAGCTCTTATTGAAAAGCAACGTAAAAAAACCTGAAACTGATTTCTAAATTAAAAAATGGAGGATTTGAATGACAAAAGCAAATTATGGTTATAAGGATGGTTCAGGAGAGTATTTTATTACTATAGACACAGACTTATGTAATTCATGTGAAAAATGTGTTGAAGCTTGTCCAGAAGGTGTTCTGGAAATGGCTGAAGATGAGTTAGATCCTTTGGGTGATGAAATTATTGCTATCGTTAATGAAAATCACCGAAAGAAAATTAAATATTCATGTGGTCCTTGTAAAATCTCAGGTGAAACAAAACCATTACCTTGTGTCCAAGCGTGTGAGCTTGAAGCGATAAAACACTCGTGGTAATCTAAATTTTCCTCCAAATTTTACTTAAATCACTATTTTTATTTTATTAATATTTTGAGAAAAGAAATTAATTTTAAGACACATTCTTATTTTCGAGATTGTAAATTAAAACTGTGAAAAAGTATGGAATTGCCAGATTATATAAAAAACCGATATTGGAAGGATTATTTACCAGCAGGAGTCACTTTAGAAATAGACATCCCTGAGGATATATCTATGCGTGATATATTCAAAAAATATACTAAAGATTACTCTGACAAAACATTTATAATCTATGATAATAAAGAATACACCTATAAAGATATACAGAAACTAACAATAAGGTTTGCTTCTGCTCTTTTAAATTTAGGAGTAAAAAAAGGTGATGTGATAGCATTATGGCTATCAAATTGTCCGCAATTTATAATAAGTTATTTTGCTACAATGATTATTGGAGGAACTGTAACTGCCATTAGCCCGTTATATGTTGCAAGAGAAATGGCTTATCAAGTTAAGGACTCTGGAGCTAAATTTTTAATAATGATTGATAGTTATATGCCCCACTATAAAAACTATGAATCAGACCTATCATTAGAAAAGGTAATTCTTGTTAATATTAAGGAAGGAAATCCTATTGAACCAGAGAAAGATAGAATTATATATTTTAATTCATTAATGGAAAAAAATCCTGAACTTTCGACTCTTTATGAAGTTAAAATTAATCCAAAAGAAGATATTGCCGTTATTCAATACACTGGTGGAACTACAGGCCTTCCGAAAGGTGCATCATTGTCTCACTACAATATTATTGCTAATAGTTTACAATTAAAACAAGTTTCAATTTATCTTAAAGAAAAATTCCTCAAAGAAGATATTGTATCTATCTTTGTTCTTCCTTGGTATCATATTTTCGGACAAGTAGTAGAGATGGTATCTGCTCTTCTTATTGGTTCGAAAGCATTCGTCTTGTCAGGATTTGATATAGAAAAAGTTCTTGAAATACTGAAGAAACACAAACCAAATTCATTATTTGGAGTTCCTACCATATATATCACACTTTTAAACTCACCCTCATCCAGAGGTGGATACATTTCTTGCTTGAAATCTACTCATGTGGGAGCAACTCCAATGCCAATTGAGGCCGCTAAAGAATGGGAGAAAAAAACAGGATTTGCTATGGGAGAAGGATATGGACTCAGTGAAGCTAGTCCAGCTGTGGCTAATTCTCCTCCTTGGTCAAAAAAAAGGCCTGGTAGTTG
>CAZRBD010000176.1:0-7300 GCA_964598265.1 uncultured archaeon | reverse complement strand
TATCTTATTGATTTACTTTATCGGCACAGCTGGAAGTGGTAAAAGCACATTAACTGGGGCAATGAAGAACTACGTCATTGATAGAAATCCAGAAACATCAGCGATTACATTAAATTTAGATCCTGGTGTAAAAGTAACAGCATATAACCCCGATATTGACATAAGGGATTACATTATTCTGGACGAAGTAATGGAAGAATATGGATTAGGTCCTAATGGGGCAATGATTCTAGCGTCTGATTTAATGGTGAACTATTTAGATGACTTAAAAGATGAAATAGATGAGTATAACCCAGATTGGATATTTGTAGACACAGCAGGACAACTTGAACTTTTTGCTTTTAGAGAAACAGGACCCCTTATTGCAAGTACCTTGGGTTTTGGTTCTATACAAAGGGCTGTCACGTTTCTATTTGATTCAAATTTTGTACTTAGACCGAATGGGTTTATTTCTACTTTACTTTTAGCGGCTTCCGTTCAATTCAGATTTAAGGACATATCTCAGATAAACTTATTATCTAAAGTTGATCTATTAGATGAAAATCAAATTGAAATGCTTCTTAATTGGAGTCACGATTTTCAAGCTTTAGGAGAATCTACAAATGAAAGGGAAAAAGGATTAATAAGAGAATTGTCTATGTTAATTTCTGAGGTGTTTATTCAAATGGGGTCCACTTCTGAATTAATCCCGTGTTCAGTAAGAGAGGCAAATGGTTTAGATTTTTTATTTGCTTATTTACAAAGAATTTTTGACTCAGATGAATCTAAATTTTATTGATTACTTCTATTTTAACTAATATTACTGATAAATGGAGAAAAATGAAAATTATCGGCCCAATTGCAGGAATTGGATCAAGGTTAAAACCATTTACATTGAGTAAGCCAAAAGCCTTCTTAACCGTGGCTGGGAAAACAGTATTAGATCATATTCTACTGAAATTCACAAACACTTTTGATTCGGATACTGAATTGATTTTAATAGTCGGTTACAAAAAGCAGCAAATAATGGATTATATAAAAGAACATTACAAAGATAAGTTCAAATTAACATTTATAGAACAAATTCCAAGAGGATACAAAGAAGGTATTCCTTTTTATTGGGGTCTTGGTGAAGCAATCTATTTAGCAAATTATAGATTTCCACAAATAAAACCAAAAAGCTTAGGAGAAGATAAGAGAGAAGGATCTCTTATTTTCTTAGGCGACATGATACCCATTGATGAATACTCATATTTGATGTATAAATATTGGGAATCTGATGTGGATGGAATAATTACTGTTATGAAAGTACCTAAGGAGAACGCTAAATCTTATGGTGTGGTTAAAGTTGATAAAAATAACCTAATAAAGGAATTAATCGAAAAACCAAAAGAATTTGTTTCAGACTTAGCTATTGCCGGGATATATTCGTTTTCCAATACTGCAACTCATGCCCTCTTTAAGAATTTAAAAAAAGAATTAGATCAAAGGAATGAGCAGTCAAAGGAAATCTATATGACTGAAAGTTTACAAGGCCTTGTTGATCAAGGTTTTAAAATAGCTGCCGTCGAATTAAAAAAAGGAATTTTAGATTTCGGTCGTCCTTCTGAGCTTTTAAATGGTAATAAATACCTATTACAGCAAAGCTCTATCAAAGCTAAAGATTTTCATGAATTAAATATAACTGTTGAAAAATCTGTTATAAAAAATCCAATCTTTATAGGAAGAAATTCAAAAATTATAAATTCTGTAATAGGCCCCTATGTTTCTATTGGTGTTAACTCATATTTAGAGAATTGTATTTTAAAAAATTGTGTTATTGAAAAAAGTACTCAGTTAAGGAATATGATTTCAAAGAATTCAATTATCGGTAGCAACGTTAAAGTTGAGAATATCACCACCAACAGTTTGATAATCGGGGATAAGAGTATATACTAAATTTATTTCTTCATATTTTACCTTTTAGAACTTTTGAGAAGAGAATTATAACTTCTGAATAATACAGTTAAATATTAAATAACGAAATATTAAAATAAGTATTAATCATAACAAAATTGATTGAGTATGACATATCATATTGCTTTTGATGTTTCTCATAAACCAAGGGGTAAAATTGATGAAAATTTGACCGAACTACGGGATTCTTTAAACTCAAATGATTTTGCGTGCTATAATTTTCTAGAATTGCCCATCACGGAAGATTCTTTAAAATTTTATGATATTTTAGTTCTGGCTTGCCCTGATTTTACAAAAATCTCTACACTTGAAATTACAGCTATAGTAAGTTGGGTGAGGAATTCAGGTGGAGGGCTTTTACTTTTATCGCATGCAGGCGGAGATAAGGGTCGAGGAAGTAACTTAACTGAAATATCTGAGCAATTTGGAATTGCTTTTGAAAATGATCAAGTTTTAGATGAAAAGTATAATCTTGGTTTAGAAAATATTCCTCAAATTTCTACATTCAATATTCCACATCCAATAACTTCCGGAATAGATTCATTGTGTTATAGATCTGGATGTTCTCTTACAATTTTCGGTAGTGGAGCATTTTCAATTGCGGATTCGAATGAAACATCAGAACCCTTTTCATGTCCTTTAATTTGCGTTTCAGAATCCGGTAAGGGAAGAGTCTGTTGTATTGGAAGTTATGAAATGTTTAGGGATAAAATCGGAGGGGGTTTTCAATGCAATGAACATCCAAAGTTAACTCTGAATATTTTTCAATGGTTAATTTCAGATTATCGTATGGAATTAAGAGCAAATGAAGATGTTATTGCCTCTGTTCCTCAAATAATTGATGATACTAAGCTATTTATAGAATCCCAAACATTTTCAAAAAATGCTATTCCTCAATCAAATAAAAACTCAAGTGAAATTGTTGGGATTTCTATTAATATTTCCAGTAATCGTGAATTAATCGAATTATTAAAAACTTTTCAAAAACAAATAAATACAACCAAGATAATTATAGATAAATTAGTTGAAACAGCTATATCTTCTGAAAATGGAGTAACCGAAGCTAAAATAAAAAAACCCAATTAAGATACTTATGATGCAATTCAAAAGGATATTCTTGAGATTCAGCAAAATGAATATACAAAACCTGAATTAAAACGATCTTCAGTAAAAACAAATGAACAATTGGTTCCTGAAAACATTCAAGAAGAATCCGAGTTAACAACCTTACCTCCTAAACCAGAGATTTTGAGAAAAGGTGCTAATGACCAGAGTTCAAAACTTTCGTTAAAACCCGCACCTAAACTCAAAACTGGAGCAAAAACAAAAAAAGAGTTAAAAGATGAAAAAGAAGGATTGGAAACAAAGCTGAGCTCTGTTGAGGGTTTGTTGAATTTTATTGATAAAAAACACTCTATTGGAAAATTGGACGATGAGGAATATAAATTTCGTTCAAAAAAATTACAAAGCGATTTAAAGAAAACAAAGAAAAAAATAAATATGATAAATAAAATTCTTAAAAAATAGCTTCACCGACTTTAGATCTTTACTTGTGTTTTAATCGACATACGAACCTAAGAATACCCATTTTAGTGCAAAAGTAAGGTCTTTTTTCTTGTTAGTTTACTAATAATGTCTTAAACAAGTTGGAAAAGTTTATTATTATAGAAAACAAACATGTATTTCAATTGACTCTAGGAAAGTTAGAGAGGAAAGATTCTCTAGATAACTTGCACTCAATTACTTGTATCTGTCAATTGAATCATCTAGAATACTTATATTTGGAGTTTTGTGAAGAAAGTTTTTTGGATGTGTTAAGATTCCTTCCAAATTTAAGACAGATACGTATAAGGCGCAAACGGTTCTTGATGATTAATAATAAATCATTAGAAGAGAAGAAATAAGTAATAAACTGTCTATTTTATTATGTCAGTGATAAAGCACGTTTCCACTATTTTTATGCCATTAATTTGACTAATTTTCTCTTCTATGAGTGGATTGAAATGTTCAATTGAGGGAATTTCTACCTTCATAAATAACCCGCAATCACCTGAGAGTCTCCAGATATTTGTGATCTCTTCGATTTCTAATAATTCTTTTAGAATTCTTTTGATGTCTTTAAAATCGGGTTCAACTTTTATAGTGGCTCTTGTACGTGGTTTGTTATCAATCATGAATTCAAGAGTAAACTTTTTAATAACACCCTCATCAGTCAATTTTTTAACCCTTCTCCTAACAGTAGCTTCAGTTTTTCCGACAATTTGAGAGATATCGTTAAATGACATACGACTATTTTCTTTTAACAACTCAAGTATTTTCAAATCGACAATATCCATAAGATCACGATTTTTAATATTATAATCTTGTTATTAAATATGATTAATATATATAATTATAAACTTATTATTAAATATGATTATCATATTTTTCTTTTTTCTTTGTTAAAACTTGAATGGCATTTTTTATTTGCATAATTTTGTAGAATTATTTAAATCCATTGTTTCAAAAACGATATTTTAATTTATTAATATATTAATTGTTGATAATTTTATATCATACAAATTCTATGACTTTAATAATACTTACTTTTCAAAATATTTGGAACTCATTCTAAGGATATGAAAAAATTTGTTGTTTTAATAATTAATTTTATGTCCACTCTTTTTTGAGTATAGAATGTATGACTTTCGATGGATAACAACATTTTAATATTATCATTAAGATTATTCTTTAATTATTACAAAAAATATACAAAATTTGCAGTTATGTCCACAGAGATCCCAGAAATAGTTAAAAATGCATTAAGAAAAATCGGGCTTACTGATTATGAAATCTCAATATATCTTACGCTGATAAGTAAAGGACCAATGGATGCAAGAGAGCTTTCTGATGCTTCTGGGGTCCCCTATTCTAGAATATATAATATACTTACTCAATTAGAAAAAGATAAAATGTGGATAATTAAGGAGGAAGAAAGCCGTCCTTCACGATATTTTGCAAAATCTCCTGATGAGGCTCTTATTATCGCAAAAAAACAATATAATGATAGCTTTGCTGAACACTCTAATAAAATTATTAACACTCTAAGACCTATTTATCAATCACATGATACTCCAATTAAAATAGCCTTATATGTTCATCGAGGTAGGGATGTTTGCATAAATAGGGCATTATCCTTGATAAATTTAGCAAAAAATTCTCTCTATCTTGTTTCTACTCAATACGATTTTTTGGATGTGTTTTATGAAGAAACGAAAAAGGCTAGAGCTCGCGGAGTAACCGATATCAAACTCCTAGTGGAGGCAGAATCCTTAAAAGATAAAAAATTTCGAAACCTACTAAAAAAGTATAGCTCTCTTTGCGAGATAAAGTTGAGAGATCAAATTTTTGGTAGCTCTGTTATTATAGACGAGGGAGAGGGAGCATTTGTTTTGCTCTCGAAGTTCTTTTTTCCCAATAAACCGTCCTACTTCGGTGTGTTAACAGATCACGTGGCTTTTGGCCCTGCGTCATTGTATTATTTTGATTATCTCTATAATACAGCTGAAGACGTTAATTTTAATTAACTCTGGATTAATATTATAACTGTTTACTTACTTCATCAAGAACTTAATTATGAAAATTACAAAATTTTTTAATACCTAATACTAATCGCTTTTTCAGGACAAATATCTACACATTTAAAGCAACCAGTACAAAGAGATCCCCAAATGGGAGTAATTCGCCAATCTTGAGGGTTATAAGGGTCCTTTTGTTTTTTCTCAGTACCAATAGTTTCATGCATTATAAAAACTGCAGGGTCACATGTTTTTAAGCACAATCCACAATTTCTAGGATCAATCTTTCCACCTTCTCCGCATTTAGAATAATCAATTTTTATTTTAGTTCTTTTTTTTTTGTTTTTTGTTTTACTCATATAATCACTTAATAAGTTCCATTAAATCCAGGAAATTCTTCCCTAGGGATCAATTTTAAGGCATCATGTTTACATGCATGCCGACAAACACCGCATCCAAAACATTTATTATAATCAATTATGACTCTATTCATTGAAGGTATATATCGCATTGCACTCAATTGACACATTGCGACACATAACTTGCAACCTTGACAATTATCTTGATTTATTTGGATAATATACTCTGATTTGTACATTACTTCAAGATCAAAATTAGATCTCAATGTAAAAGCACCACACTCAGGGCTTTCACAGGAACAAACAGCATTTATATATGGTATTGGCTGAAACCAGACACTAGATATATATCCCTTTTTATTAAATTCTTCTAATTTCTCAACTGCAGTCTCACGGTCAATTCTAACTGTTCTTTCTTTTGGTATAAAACGAGGTAGTTTTTCTATAACTTCCGAGAGGACTCCAAAGTTTATACATACGGCCTCTTTTTTTTTTCTCTGCATCCAACGGCACATACAATAATTAAGAATAATCGGTTCTGCAGCTAACGTTGACATAATTATCTGAGCTTCCTCTAAAGGAATCACCTGACCAAAATGACCATCAGCCCTTATAGGTTTTCTATGTTTCTTCTCGCTATGTATCATGCTTTCAACTTTCCAGCGAAGAATCTTTCCTATAATTGGCATTTTTAATTTATATCCTAGGTCTTTAGATGAAAAACCCATTATTTTTCTAATATAGATTTGTTCAAAATTCATCCACTGCTCGGTTAAATACTCTTTCATATTTTCCTCTTCAGCAAGCTCATCAGAGTAATTTTTAGCGTTCATATACCATTTTTTCCCAGCACCGTGACTCATACACCATTTACACATTTGTAAATCCCCTTTCTTTTTTATGTTTAATTTTTTTATTATAAGAGTAAATGTCGGCGTATATTAAACTTATATTTTTAAACATCAACTGTAAGTTTTTAAAAGCCAACAGCTTGTCCATCTTTTCTTGGATCGGATGCTCCTAAATAACCGTTGTCAAGTTTGTAAATTAGTTGCGCTCCACCAAATCTAGTAAAGCGCTCGTAAGAAATTTGATGTCCTAATTTTCTTAATTTTTGGGATGTTTCTATATTAAAACCATGCTCTAAAATAATTTTTAGATTTTTTATCACACGCCATCGAGGAGAATCTACAGCAGCTTGAGGATTTTGCCCATATTCGAAGATTTTCGTCATTAATTGAGCATGACCTTGTGGTTGCATTGCCCCTCCCATCACTCCAAAGCTCATTGTCGGAGTTTTTTTATTAGATACGAATGCAGGAATAATTGTATGGAATGGACGCTTATTTGGACCAACTTGGTTCGGGTGACCCTGTTTTAAAGAAAAAAGGTTTCCACGATTTTGAAGACTGATTCCAGTACCAGGGATTACTATTCCAGAACCAAATC